>JAVBRP010000357.1:0-2975 GCA_031547815.1 Bacteroidales bacterium
CCGATCATCCATCGCGGCAGGGGCCTGTGCGGATTACGATTTTCGAGGTTCATATACCAATTCCATTTTTTGACCAACGGTATCTTTTTGGTTTCCACGAATTCGATCAACGTACCGTCGGGGTCTTCGAGATAGCTCCACCTGCCCGCCGCTTCGCCCATCTTGAAAGCGCTGTCGCTCTCGACGGTGAACGGGAAGCCCGCCGCTGCGCATTCCGCTTTCAATGCATCCATGCCGTGAATATCGAAACACAAATGAATGAACCCGATGTCGCCCCAATACCGATCCTCGAATATTTTCCGCGGTTTCGCCGAAAGCGCCTGCACTAATTCTATTTGGCTGCGACCGAGCAACGCCGCCATTCCGCCGCGACGTTCCTTCGAATGCGTAAGCAACACGCGACGAAACTCGCCGTCGCCACCCTTCAACGGCGCAAAATCGTTGAAAATACCCGTCTCGTCGTATATCGTCATATCATAGCCCAACACGTCGCCGTAAAGCTTGCGCGAGCGTTCGATGTCGCTCACACCGATGATGCAACCGCAAACGCCGCCCGTCGCATAACGTTTCTTCGGCTTGAACCATTCGTACGACTCGATCACCTGCAACTTGTTCCCGTGAAGGTCGTCCATATAGAAAAACGGTTGTTGGTCGGGGTTTTGCAGAATATCGCTCACTACGCCGCCTTTGTTTTTGATTGTTTTATGCGCTTCGTGAATGTTTTTCGCCTTTATTTTGGCGGCAAAAATACCCAAATCGCCCACGGAAATCTCCTCTTTCGGCGGTTGGGGCGTACGGTCGGCAAACTGCCAAATCTCGTAACAACTGCCACCTTGCAGATTGGCCGCCAGAATCGCCCGTTTTTGGTGCGGATTTCCGCCCATATACGGCGCCATGTAGGTGGCCGTATTGTTGTCGTCGAACACCTTTACGTCCGCACCGAGCATCCGCCCGTACCACCGAAATCCTTCGACGGCCTCGTTCACTCCGACGCCTATTTGCTGTATTCCGTAAATGATTTTTTCCATCGGTTTTATTGAAATTGTTGATTCGGGCAATTTTCCCTTTTAAAAAATCTTTAAAAAATCGTCGGCCGTCATCACCGACATTTTTGCTTTGCGATAATCCTTGATATCCCGTGTAATCAAAACGGGAGTGCCTGTCGACACAGCGCAATAATATTGAACGGCATCTTCGAAATCCTTCAAGTCGCTTGCCAATGCCGATTCGATCATGCCGGCGTCAACGGGAAGCAATGTTACCAATGCTTTGAGTCGACTCAATACGTTTTTTGCTTTTTCGGCGCCGATTTGTTTCGATAAAATGTAATGAATGGTGACGAAAGAAAGCGTAGAAAGACAAATGATCAGTTTTTTTCCGTCAGCCAATGAAAACAGGCGCGAAGCGGAAGCATAAAACGGATCTCGCATCGACAACAAATCCAATGCTATGTTGGTATCGATAAATACTTTTCGTTTCATTTGTTTTTTTCCGATAACAGATTTCCGTACTCGGTCTTATAATCAAAATCCGGCGACAATTCGATCACTCCGCTTAAACTTTTCACGAGAGGTGTGATCTCGATATCGTTTTTTTTCGATTCTTCCGAAGTAACAAATCGCAAATAGGACTCGATCATTTTAGACAAACTCATATTTTTGCCGCGCGCATAAACCTTTGCGTCATGAATCAGATTATCATCCAATTGTATTGTCAACTTGGTATTCATCTATTTAATTTTTTACGTATAAATACTGCAAAAACCATACAGCTTTTCGGATATTTTACCGACTATTTATTCTGTTTCTTCTTGATGGTATGCTTAAACTTGAGAACGGCAAAATTCAATTCGATGCTCGTTTCGGTATCGGAAGTTTTCATATCCTCACCCAGCAAATCGGCAATGATGTCGCCGCTTTTCTGCATCAACGATTTTTGCTTGAACTCTTCGGGCGATTCCGACAATTCGGCCACCGTCCGCGACAACTCGCGGATTTTGGCATACGTTTCCACGATGGCGATGGTGGTTTGCGTGGCTTTTGCACTTTTCAGAATGGTGGCAAGCATGTATAGGCCCTTTTCGGTGAATGCTTTGGGAAGTTTATTTTTTCCGCCCCAACTTGAAGTCGAAATTTTCGACTTCAAGTTTTCCCATTCATACTTATTTAAGTCAAATATATATCCTTCAGGGAATTTATCGGAATTGTTCTTTACGGCCTCATTTATGCGTTTTGTTTCTACCCCGTACAATTCCGCCACATCGCTGTCCAATATCACCTGCTTGCCGCGAATGGTAATGATCTTGCTTTCTACCGAATTAAATTTTACAATGTCGTCCATAATCTATGTCAGTTCATTAATCAAAAATCATCCATCGAAAATCAAAAATATTACCCTCTCTTTTTGAACAACTTCATCATCGGTTTTACGTAATCCTCGTCGGTGCGAATGAACGTTTTGTCGATACCGCTGCGGCGGAAGGTTTCATCGAGCTTGCGTTGAATTCCCGACCAATGATTTTCGTACTGTTGCCGTACCTTCCGGTCGGACGTATCCGCCCAAAGCGTTTGCCCCGTTTCTACATCGCGGAACTGCACCAATCCGATGGCGGGCATTTGCGCTTCGTGTGCATCGTAGATGCGAAGAGCCACCACGTCGTGCTTGCGCGAAGCTATTTTCAATGCGTCCTCGAACGGCGGGCTGACAAAATCGGAGATCACAAACGCCGTACTCCTTTTCTTAATGGCGTTGGTGAGATACTGCAATGCCGCAGCCACGTCGGTGCACGTGTTTTCGGGTTCGAATTCGATCAATTCGCGGATCACGCGCAGGATATGTTGACGGCCTTTCTTGGGCGGAATGAATTTTTCCACCTTGTCCGAAAACAAAATAACGCCCACTTTATCGTTGTTTTGCGTGGCCGAAAATGCCAACACCGCCGACAATTCGGCCATCAACGCTTTTTTGAACCGCAT
>JAVBRP010000213.1:0-3087 GCA_031547815.1 Bacteroidales bacterium
ATTTGTATGTCGAGTTACAAGGCGGCACAACAGGGGACCGACCACAAACGGGTGCCCGACGACGCGGCCGAAAATCCCGTCATCATCGGTCACGAGTTTTGCGGCGAAATCATTGAAGCAGGCAAGAAGTGGCAAAACAAGTTCCGCGCGGGAATGAAATTTTCCATTCAACCGGCGCTGAACTACAAAGGAAGCTTGAATGCACCCGGTTATTCGTATCGATACATCGGCGGCGATGCGACACATATTGTTATCCCCAACGAAGTCATGGAAATGAACTGTTTGTTGGAATACACCGGCGACGCATTTTTCCTCGGCTCGTTGGCCGAACCGATGTCGTGCGTTATCGGGGCGTTTCATGCGAGCTATCATACCACCAACGGCGTGTATACGCACCAAATGGGCATTAAGGAAGGCGGCAACATGGCCATTTTAGCCGGTGTAGGCCCGATGGGCTTGGCTGCCATCAATTATATCATTCATTGTCCTCGAAAACCGGGCATGGTGGTGGTAACCGATATTGACGACGCTCGTCTGAAACGTGCCGCATCATTGTATACCGTCGAAGAAGCCGCACGCAACGGAATCAAATTAATTTATCTCAACACCAAAGAAACACCCGACGCCGAAGCTTATATGATGAGCCTTACCGACAGTAAAGGCTATGACGACGTATTGGTGTTCGCTCCGGTGAAACCGGTGGTGGAACAAGCCGATCGTCTGTTGGGTATGGACGGCTGTCTCAACTTCTTCGCCGGTCCGTCGGATACGAATTTCAAAGCCGAATTTAATTTCTACAATGTGCATTACGCTTTCACGCATATCGTGGGAACCAGCGGCGGCAATACCGACGACATCATCGAAGCGTTGGACATGATGTCCGACGGACGTCTCAATCCCTCGGCAATGGTAACGCACGTCGGCGGGTTGAATGCCGTGATCGAAACCACCAAAAACCTGCCGCACATCCCCGGCGGCAAGAAATTGATATACACGCATATCGATTTGCCGCTCACCGCAATCGACGAAATGTCGGAGAAAGGCAAGAGCGATCCGCTGTTCGCCAAATTGGCCGAATTGGTGAAAGCCAACAACGGCGTGTGGTCTGCGGAAGCGGAAAAATATTTGCTGACAAACGCTCCGAAGATATAAAAATGAACCACTAAGGCACCTAAGAACACAAAGAATCATTTAAAAAAATCTTTTGCGCAAGCTTCAGGATCATTTTGAAAAAATCTTTGTGTTCTTAGTACCTTAGTGGTTCATTCAGAAATCGATATTCATCGGTATCCCGGCCTTCACCGTTTCCGGAGAAATGCCTTTTCGTGCGGCGTAATCCTTCAACTGCTCGTCGGTGATCTTCGCCACGGCAAAATAACGGCTTTGCGGATGCGCGAAAATCAATCCGCTGACGGTGGCGGCAGGCGTCATGGCGAACGACTCGGTGAGGTACATGCCGAATTCGCGGGCACGCAAAAGGTTGAAAAGCGTTTCCTTTTCGGAATGGTCGGGACAGGCGGGATAACCGTGTGCGGGACGAATTCCGACGAAGCGTTCGTTCAATAAATCTTCGGACGTAAGATGCTCGTCGGGCGCATAACCCCAATATTTGCGACGAACCTCCGCGTGCATCAGTTCGGCGAAAGCCTCGGCCAAACGGTCGGCCAACGCCTTTACCATGATGGCGCTGTAATCGTCGCCCGCCGCTTCGTATTCCTTCACCAATTTATCGGCTCCGAGTCCGGCAGTGACAGCAAACGCGCCGATATAATCCTGCCGTCCGCTTTCGCGGGAAGCAATGAAATCGGACAGACAAAGATTCGGCTGCCCCGGTTTCTTCGTCTGGTTGCGCAGGTTGTAGAACGTACAAACCTTTTGCGTGCGACTTTCGTCGGAATACACCTCAATGTCGTCGCCCGCCGCGTTTGCGGGAAAAATGCCGAAAACGCCGTTGGCCGTAAGCAATTTCCGTCCGATGATCCGGTCGAGCATACGGTTGGCATCGTCGAAAAGCTTACGCGCTTCGGCGCCGTTCTCGGGCTGATCGAAAATCTGCGGATACTTGCCTTTGAGCTGCCACACCATGAAGAAAAACGTCCAGTTGATGTATTTGCGAATCTCTTCGAGCGGAACGTCGCGCCGACGCTGTATCTCCAATGTACGGGGCTTCACGATCGGTTCGGCGTCCCAATCTATTTTCAAACCGTTGGCGCGCGCTTCGGCAAGCGTCAGCTTTTGCACCGTCGAAGCCGATCTTTCGTAGGTTTCGTACAGTTGCCGATACTCTTTCCGCAACTTGTCGGCAAAATAGCTGTCGTGCGACAACAGAGCGCCCGCCACCCGTACGCTTCGCGAAGCATCCTTCACATACACCACGGTATTCCTGTATGCCGGCATGATGCGCACCGCCGTATGTATTTTCGAAGTGGTGGCGCCGCCGATCATCAACGGCTGTTTGAGGCCGTTGCGCTCCATCTCCTCCGCCACCCGGATCATCTCGTCGAGCGAAGGCGTGATCAATCCGCTGAGACCTACAATGTCGACGTTTTGTTCGCGCGCTGCCGCGATGATCTTTTCGCACGGAACCATCACGCCGAGATCGACAATTTCGTAATTGTTGCACGCCAACACCACGCTCACGATATTTTTGCCGATGTCGTGCACATCGCCTTTAACGGTGGCCAACAGAATTTTGCCCGCAGGTTTCGCGTCGCCCGCTTCTGCTTTTTCGGCTTCGATGAACGGTTGCAAGTAAGCTACGGCGCGCTTCATCACACGAGCGCTTTTCACCACTTGCGGCAGAAACATTTTGCCCGCTCCGAACAAATCGCCCACCTCATTCATCGCGTCCATCAGCGGCCCTTCGATAATGGCGATCGTCGGCGCATACGCATGACGTGCCTCTTCCATGTCGGCCTCCGTGTAATCGGTGATTCCCTTCACGATCGAATATTTGATGCGCTCGGCAAGCGGCAACGTGCGCCATTGGTTGGTATTTTGTTGACCCGCGGTCACGTCGATGTCTTTTAAGCCGGCCGCCATATCGAGCAGCCGCTCGGTGGCATCGGGCCGACGGTTGAAAATCAA
>JAVBRP010000145.1:0-7936 GCA_031547815.1 Bacteroidales bacterium
ATCATTCTAAATTGCAGTATAAAGATAAAAATCATAAAAATTAATTCACTAATCATTAAAATGTTAAGCGTATGAAATTGTTACCTGTCAAACATCTCGTATTGTTGATGATAGTTGTAATGCTCGGCTCCTGTGTCGGCAAGAAAAAATTCACGGCATCGGAAACCGCGCGTCTCACCGCCGAAGAGCAAGTAAGAGCCATGAGTGCAACCATCGACACGCAGAATACCAAAATAGCCGATTTGGAAAAAATGGTGGCCGGATTGGAAGCGGATACCGCGCGCATGGGCAAGCAAATCCGCGAATTCCAAAAAGCATTGTCGTCCAACATGACGCAACAGGAAAAGCTGAACGTGATGCTTAAAAGCCAAATGGATGCGTTGGCCGAACGCGAACGTACCATCAACGATCTGAAAGCGATCATTCAAAAGCAAAACGACTTGATGACAAACCTGTTGACGCAGGTAACGGAGGCGTTGGTCGGCTTCAATTCCGACGAGTTGACCGTTCAGATCAAAGACGGAAAAGTATATGTGGCGATGTCCGACAAGCTGCTGTTCAAATCGGGAAGCGCCGATGTGGATAAACGCGGTAAGGAAGCGCTCAAGATGTTGGCCGACGTGTTGACCAAACAACAGGATATCGATATTTTCATCGAAGGCCATACAGATAACATTCCCATCAAGACGAGTCGTTTCACCGACAACTGGGATTTGAGCGTGCTCCGCGCAACGTCGATCGTGCGCATTCTCACTGCCGAGTACAAGGTGGCTCCCGAGCAGATCATTCCTTCGGGCCGCAGCCAATATTTCCCCGTTGCCGACAATTCGACTCCCGACGGACGTTCGAAAAACCGCCGTACTGAAATCATCTTGTCGCCCAAGCTCGACAAGCTGTTCAAGATGCTGAACGAAAATCAGGGCATGTAATTCGGGATTGCCGAAATCAAAAAAAAGTTGCTCGTTTTCGGGCAACTTTTTTATTTTTGCGTACTTGCGAAAAATACTAACTTTGTGCGACAAGAATTCCGTTTCGGAAAGAATTCAAATTCATGGGACGTCTCACGGCACTTTTTTTCGGTTTGTTTTTGTTTGCTTCATGCAGCGACATCTTTATGGATTCGCAGAAAGCCAACACGCCGCAAAATAATTACGATTTGCTGTGGCAGATCATCGACGAACGCTATTGTTTCTTCGAGGAAAAAAATGTCGATTGGGACAGCGCCTACGCGGCATGCAGCCCGTCGGACTTGCAAAAATTCACCAAAGGCGATCCATCATCTTCTTATTTATTCGGCGAACTGTCGGCCATGCTGTCGGCCCTGCGCGACGGCCATGTGTGCCTCAGCGACGGCGGCTTGCAAACAAGCGCTTACACGGGATGGAGCGATAAATATCCCAAAAATTTAAGGGACGATCTTCTGTACCAATACGTTAATCGGCGAACGAGGTATTTAAGCAACAATATCAGTATTTCGGTATTGTCCGATCCGGTCGGATACATCCGATGCCCGTCTTTCACCGAAAAGATCAACCGAAAAGATTTGGACAAGGCGATGGCCGCATTTGTCGACTGCAAAGGCGTGATCATCGACGTGCGCAGCAACGGCGGCGGGTTGGTGTCCGAGGCTTATGCGCTTGCCTCGCGGTTTGTGCGGGAGAAAACGCATGTGGGTTACGTACGGTACAAAACGGGGAAAGGACGTAACGATTTCAGCGATTATTTCGGCCGCTATGTAGAGCCCGAAGGCGCGAATCCGTTTTACGGAAAAGTAGCGGTCATTACCAATCGCAGCGTATACAGCGCAGCCAATCTGTTTGTTTCCGTTATGAAAAACTTGCCCCGGGTGTGCATCATGGGCGACCGGACGGGCGGGGGAGGAGGCGTTCCGATTTCGGCGGAACTGTACAACGGCTGGACGGTGGAATTGTCGACCAATCCGATTTTCGACATCAACAAGAGGAGCATCGAATCGGGCATCGAACCTCATCATATCGTGATGCTGGATACGAAAGACAATGCGCAAACGGACAACATCATCGAAAGCGCCAAAAAATGGATTTTGGAGTAATGGCGTTAGCTTTTTTCTGATTTATACCCCCACTTTGAGACAAGAAAATCGATTTATACCGTCACTTTGAGACAAGAAAGTCGATTTATACCGTTACTTTGGAACAAAAAATGGTGATTTATACCGTCACTTTGAAACAAATGTTGTATCTTTGCAATCGTAAAGCATTAAAAAAGAAATAGAAATGTTTCAAAGAAAAGCAGTCTCCCAATTGCGGGATTGGGCAAAAAAAGAAAACAGAAAACCGTTGATTCTTCGAGGCGCCCGGCAAGTAGGAAAAACCACGCTTGTCAACGAATTTTCCAAAGAGTTTGATACCTATCTTTATCTCAATTTGGAAGAGCGGCGTGCGGCAGGTCTTTTCGAAACCGATAACGGCATCGAAGAAATCTTAACGGCGATCTATCTGTATTGCAACAAACCTAAAAAACAAGGACGAACCTTGCTTTTTGTAGACGAAATTCAAAATTCGCCCAAAGCGGTGGCGCAATTACGTTATTTTTACGAAAAAACGCCCGAAATCCATGTGATCGGAGCCGGTTCCCTTTTGGAAAGCCTTATCGACACTCATATTTCCTTTCCCGTGGGTCGGGTCGAATACATGGCCGTTCGTCCGTGTTCTTTCATCGAATTCTTAGGAGCGTTGGGCGAAAGCGAATTATCCGAAGCGGTGGAAAAAGCAGGAATTCCCGATGTCATTCATTCCAAAGTGATGGATTTGTTCAACACCTACACGCTGATAGGCGGAATGCCCGAAGTGGTGAGCCGGTATGCGAAACACAAAGATTTGGTGGCGATCAACGATACTTATGAAACACTGTTGTCGGGCTACAAAGACGACGTGGAAAAATACGCCCGCAACCAAACCATGACACAGGTTATCCGCTATATTTTGCAAGAAGGATGGGCATACGCCGGCCAACGGATCACCCTCGGCAGTTTTGCCGGTTCTTCCTACAAAGCGCGGGAAACCGGCGAAGCGTTCCGAACGTTGGAAAAAACAATGCTTTTGGAATTGGTCTATCCTTCCACAAGTTGTATGATCCCGATCGGCGTTGATCTGAAACGTTCGCCGAAATTATTTTGGTGCGATACGGGCTTGGTGAATTATGCGGCAAACATCCAAAAAGAAATATTCGGCGCCGGCGATATTTTGGATGCTTGGCGAGGATATATTGCCGAACAGATTGCAGCACAGGAATTGTTGGCCGCAAACAATAAAGTGTCGCACCGGCGTAACTTTTGGGTAAGAGATAAAAAAGGAGCCGATGCCGAAACCGATTTCATTATCCAATACGACGGAAAAGTAATTCCGGTGGAAGTGAAATCGGGACATAACTCCAAGTTGAAATCATTGCATATTTTTATGGAAAACACCAACCATACCGCGGCCGTCAGAATATGGTCGAATCCTTTTTCGATCGATAAAGTAAAAACACCCGGCGGGAAAGATTTCGATTTGTACAACCTGCCTTTCTATTATGTCGGCGTTATTCCCGAAATATTGGAGAGAAATGCCGTGTAATTTGTTATCATTGATCGTGGAATGATTTATTTGGAAAGAAATGAACGATTTGCTTATTTCTTGTTCAACGTATTAACCACGCTGACGCCGACCAGCCGATCGTAGCGCGACGAGCGGCCCCGATGATACACGAAAATGAGATAATCGTTTTCGGTGTCGGAAAAACTGCCTTCCAATAACGTGTCGTCGACAACCGCCGGCTTCTTGAACGGCAGAAAAACATACTCGTAATTGTAATAACCTTGTTTGAGCAGGATAACCGCCTCGTATTGACGCTTGTCCGGGTTGTAAGTCATCAGCGTTTCGCGCGACGGCGCAAAATTGCAAAAAGCGCCCGAAACGTATACCTGCCCGTCATCAAAAGGCTGCAACGTCCGTAAAGTGAAATGCACATACACGTAGTCGGCTTCCGTTTCGGGGCGCGAAGCCTTTTCCGCTTGAATGACATACTTGCCGTTGAAATCTTCGTAGTACAAATAACGGCTCGTATTGCGCGGCTCGTCGGTGTACGGATAAAAATGATACGCCGATTGCTCGAACTCGACAGCCGTCATGCGTGTGGAACTGTACCGCGTGCTTTTAAGGTCCAACGGGCGGTACTCGTTGCCTGCCGGAAATACGGTCGCCTTTTCGTGCCGATAATCTATTTCGTTTTGACGGACAAACAAGGGTTTAAGTCCCGTGAGCGACGTGTTCGGGTCGCCATTCTTGAGAATCTCGACTTTCACATCCTGATAGGCATTATCGATGGGATAGTTCACCGACCGTACGGTAAAATCGACCTGTTGTCGCTCGTCCTGTAAAGCCGTCAACCGTGCACGGCCTGCCGCGGCCGATACAACAACCGCCGACTCGGCAATCCGGAAATGTTTACACATCACGGGCCGATCCTCCGAACCGTCCTCAAAAATCACGATGACGTAATTTCCCGACACCTTCAATTGCACGTCTTCGTTAGGGATCATCAAACGATAGTGAACGTAATGCGTTAAGGTATTGAAAGAATATTCGTAATTGCGGATTTGATTGTTCGGAAATCCGTTCATGTATTCGTTTATCGACAGGCGCGATTGTCGCCAATCGGCATCGCAATGCACGATGGTGTAAGAATAATTACGCGCCGTTTTTGCCAACTCGTCGAAACTCAGCATCAACGGGTTTTCGTCGTCGATATGGCCGACAGCGTAGGAAGTTTCCCAACCGGCTTTATGGATGCGCACCGTTTTGAACCGTTCGGCAAAAACCGCATCGGGGTATATGCCGTTCGGCGGAAAGTATTGCGCTTGAGCGGCGACACACAAAAAGAAAAGTACGAGGAACAATTTTGTACGCATGGTAATTTATTGATGATGAAAGAGAGAGACGCTTTGTACCCGAATCGCAGACTGCGCCGGGGCTTCTTCCCTTGTGGGGAGGGCGGGGGAGAGGCTTTCTTATGAAAAAATAAAGGGGGCAACTCGTTTCCGGTTCAACCCCCTCTTAGATGTTTTGGTACGCGGTTAAGACAACCCTTTTTCCTCCAATATGCTCTTAGCCAGATCTAAAATCGTTGTATCGTCCAATGTTACGATACCACCGTCAGGACCTTGTTCCACATGAATACCCACACTGTCGCCGGATTGATAGTGCGAACCGCCGAAATAATTTCTCACGGTATCCTCATTAAGACTCAGGCGGTCAGCAATGGTTTTCATGCTGCCGCTCGGCAACGAATCTTTTATCCTTCTAAGCTCATTAAACGTGATATACATGATTCAAAAGTTTTGGTTATGGATTATAAAAATTGCTTTAAATATAAGACAAAAAAACATAACGGACACTATTTTAGTGCCACTAATTTGTTAAAAATACTTAATCGCCTCTTTTTCTTTATAATAATCGGTTATAAGTTGTTTTATGAATTACCCGCAAAATTCGAGCCGAAAACGGAATACATATTTTTTAAAATCTCAAACTTTCCCGGTCATATTTTTATCCGTGTATTTCAATTTGAAATTAAATTTGATGTTTGAATGAAAAACAGTTATGAAATAAAAAGTTTTATATAATTTTTATTTGAAAAAGTGATGTATTTGTAAAAATATATTTTCCTTTGCAATATCATTTTTCGTCCGGTATCCGAAAGTCGTCGAGGAATGCACATTCGTTGTTTTTCGAAATACGGAATGTGCAGCGGTTAAAAAATGATCGAATTTACTTTTCGTAATGAGTTGACACAATGATTATCTTTGCGGAAAATAGATTTTATCCGATCGGGCTGCCGGTTTTTTCGAATGCCGACCGTTCGGCGGTTTTCGGCTCACCGGAGTCAATATTCGAGTACAAAAACAAAATCAAAATCGACTGATGTCAAATTTAAGATTTAAAGCAGTAGAAGAAGCGTTCAAAAGAAAAGCCGTTCCCGTGGCGATTCCCGAAAGAAAAACATCCGATTATTACGGAATATACGTATTCGATCGCAACCAAATGCGCAAATACCTTTCGAAAGAGACTTTGCGCGTGGTGTTGGATGCCATCGACAAGGGTGTTCCGCTGGAGCGGAATATCGCCAACCACGTGGCAGCAGGCATGCGCATGTGGGCCATGGAGTTGGGCGCAACGCACTATACGCATTGGTTTCATCCGTTGACCGACGGAACCGCCGAGAAACACGATGCTTTTATCGAGCATAACGGCAACGGCGGCGTCATCGAGGAATTTACCGGAAAGTTGCTTGCACAGCAGGAACCCGATGCATCGAGCTTTCCGAGCGGCGGCATTCGCAACACGTTCGAAGCGCGCGGATATACCGCATGGGATCCTTCGTCGCCCGCTTTCATCGTAGACGATACGCTTTGCATTCCCACCATTTTTATTTCCTATACCGGCGAGGCGCTCGATTATAAAACGCCGCTCCTGAAATCGATACAGGCTTTGGATAAAGCGGCCGTTGCCGTATGTAAGTATTTCGATCGGAATGTAAAAAAGGTTACTTCGTATCTCGGTTGGGAGCAGGAATACTTTTTGGTGGACGAAGCGCTTTGCGCCGCCCGTCCCGATTTGATGCTAACCGAACGTACGTTGATGGGGCACGAAAGCGCCAAAAACCAACAGTTGGAAGATCATTATTTCGGCGCCATTCCCGCCCGCGTTTCGGCTTTCATGCGCGAACTCGAATACGAATGCTATAAGTTGAGTATTCCCGTGAAAACGCGCCACAATGAGGCTGCGCCCAACCAATTCGAGTTTGCTCCGATTTACGAAGAAATGAATTTGGCCGTCGACCATAACCTGTTGTTAATGTCGATGATGAAGCGTGTGGCCGAACGTCATCATTTCAAAGTGATTCTGCACGAAAAGCCTTTCAAAGGCATCAACGGATCGGGGAAACATTGCAATTGGTCGCCCGGAACCGACACGGGCGTCAATCTGCTCGCACCCGGCAAAACGGCGCAGGAAAATCTGCAATTTATCGTTTTCTTGGTGAACGTGTTGATGGCGGTGTATAAAAACAATGCCTTGCTGAAAGCGAGTATCGCCACGGCCGGGAATGTTCATCGCCTGGGAGCCGCCGAAGCCCCGCCGGCTATCATTTCGGTGTTTCTCGGAAGCCAAATATCGGCGTTGCTCGACGAGTTGGAAAAGAGCGAAGGAACGTCGCCCATCAGGGTGGTCGAGAAAACGGGAACGCGCCTGTCGTTGACGCATATCCCCGAAATTCTGGTGGACAACACCGATCGTAACCGAACTTCGCCATTTGCATTTACCGGTAACCGATTCGAATTCCGTGCGGTAGGTGCGTCGGCCAATTGCGCCTCGGGAATGATTGCGCTCAACACCGCCGTGGCTAATCAGTTGCAGCAATTCAAATCCGAAACGGATGCGTTGATCGCCTCGGGAAGCAGGAAAGAAGAAGCCATCTTCGCCGTGATCCGCAGGTATATTACCGAATCGAAGCCCATCCGCTTCGACGGCAACGGCTACAGTGACGAATGGAAGGAAGAAGCGATGCGACGCGGATTGGACTGCGAAACCTGCGTGCCGATGATCTACGATTCATACCTGAGTCCGCAATCGGTGCAATTATTCGATTCGACGGGCGTCCTCAGCGAAAAAGAGTTGCACGCGCGCAACGAGGTAAAATGGGACGTATACACCAAAAAAGTACAGATCGAAGCCCGTGTGTTGGGCGATTTGGCAATGAATCATATCATTCCCGTAGCCACGCGCTACCAGGGGTTGCTGCTCGACAATGTGTATAAAATAAAAGCCTTGTATGACGATGCGCGCGCGGCAACCATTTCGGCGCAGGACTTTGCGCTGATCGAGGAGATTTCGCAGCGCATGAACATCATTAAGGA
>JAVBRP010000253.1:0-12347 GCA_031547815.1 Bacteroidales bacterium
TATTGCATTGTCGACGAGTTTTTGAATACCGACTTCGACGGCGGAAGGCATCAATGCAGGATCGAAAAAATTCGATTGAAATATTAGCGACGTGTCAACGACGAAATAATCGTTATCGTATTCAGAGTCCCGCAGGGACGGCATAATGTAGCCATGGATTTCATTACACGGAATCGAATGTGACAACCGAACCCCAAGTCCCGCAGGGACGACATAACCTTTATGCCGTCCCTGCGGGACTTGGGGTTCGTTCGGTGATGGATTTGTTATCGGGTTGAAACCCGATACTATGTTATATCGTCCCTTCGGGACTCGGTTGCGTAAAAACCTCCCGCAATCGCTAAAATTATTTACTTATCAGTTAAACCTTTCGGAAAGAATCGGGTCAATATATAAAAAGTTCTTTTCGGTAAAAGAAACAAATGAATGAGCGAATATAGCGACGAAGAATTGTTGAAACTTTTTCGCGACGAGAGCACCCGATGCGATGCTTTCGGCGGAATTGCGGCGCGCTACAAGGAACGTCTCTATTGGCACATCCGTAAGATTTTGATTGTACACGAAGATACGGATGATGTTTTGCAGAATACGTTTGTGAAAGCATGGAAAGGGTTGGATAATTTTCGCGGGGAGTCGCAGTTGTATACATGGTTATACCGCATTGCCACCAACGAATCGATCAGTTTTCTGAACCAAAAACGGAACAGAAACATGCCTTTGGCGGATACGGAAAACACATTGTCCCAATCCTTGTACCACGATGCGTATTTTTCGGGCGACGAATTGCAACGGCAACTCCAAAAAGCAATTCTGACGTTGCCCGAAAAACAGAGAATTGTTTTTAACATGAAATATTTTGACGAAATGCCTTACGAAGAGATGTCCGAAATACTCGGTACGTCGGTCGGAGCGCTTAAAGCATCATATCATCATGCAATGAAAAAAATTAAAACTTGGTTTGAACAAATAACAATGTAACGCGGATCGAACCAAATAAATTATAACCGGATGAATACGAATCAATTCAATAACGAAAATCCGTTTACGGTACCCGAAGGATATTTCGATACCTTGCAGGAACGGATCATGAACCGTGTGCGGGAAAGCGAATCCGAGCGGAAACCGAACGGACGTGTCGTCAAATTCGGATTCTACCGTACGATGATTGCCGCCGCGGCATGTGTGGCGTTGATCTTTGCCGCCGCTTTGCTCTATCGTACCGGCACCGAAACGCAACCGATTGCGACCGAATCGATCGACGACGATACTTTTCTCCAATGGTTTTATACTTCGGAAAACGCCGCTCTGATTGCGGAATTGTCCGACTTACCCGCAACGGAGGATTCGGCGATCGACGAGGATGATGCGGAAGACGAGGAAATCATTCGTTTTCTCGAACGCGACAACATCACGGTTGTTGCAATTGTCAACGCACAGGCTTTATACGATTAATCGATAAGAAATATTAACCATCAAATCAAGATATTACATTATGTTCAGATTATTCGCGAATGCAATATTATGTTTTTTCCTATTTTTGCACGTCGATGCGCAAGAGCCGGATTTTCCCTCGCGACGCGGGGGGCCGCGGATGAAAGTCCCGAGCGAGAAAATCCAAATGGAAAGAATCGCCTACTTTACCGAAAAAATAGGTTTAACTCCGGAAGAAGCGCAGGTTTTTTGGCCGATATACAATGAAATGGATGCCAAAAGAACGGCTTTGTTCGAAGAAAAAGCATCCATCACCCGCCGATTCATGAAAGAATCGGACGATATCGACGAAAAACAACTCGACGAATTGCTCAATCGCTTGGTTGCCGGTCAGCAACAGGAAGCGCAACTCCCGGCCGAATACAACGCCAAGTTCCGAAAAGTGTTGTCGGCGAAAAAGGTCATGAATCTGTATGTGGCCGAAATGGGATTCCGCACTTACCTCTTGCAAAAGATGCGCGGCCGACCCGAAGGCGATAACCGGGAAAAATAACGATCGAATGCCGATTTGACAACCGAATGCGGGGATGAATCGATTCGATGTTCGGTCGAACAACTTAATAAATAATCGATTCCGTATGAATAATCCCGTAAAAAAAGTAGTGGCGGTACACGACCTTTCGGGCTGCGGCCGCGTGTCGTTAACGGTGGCTATCCCGATTCTCTCGGCCATGGGCATACAGGTGTGCCCGTTGCCCACGGCGGTGCTTTCGTCGCACACGCAATATCCCGGATTTACCTTTTTGGATTTGACCGAAGAAATGAGCCGTTTCGTGGCGCACTGGAAACAGCTCGGCCTGAAATTCGACGCCATATACAGCGGCTATCTCGGTTCACCGAAACAATCGTCGATCGTTGCCGAATTGATCGACGACTTTGCCGGCAACGGCCAATTGGTGGTGGTCGATCCGGTGTTGGGCGACAACGGCCGTTTGTACGCATCGCTCGACGAAGGCATGATCGAGCAAATGCGCGTGCTGATTCGGAAAGCGGGCGTCATCACGCCGAACCTCACGGAAATGTCTATGCTGCTCGGCAAACCGTACAAAGAAATTGTCCCGATCGATGAACTGAAAGAAGATTTGATACAGTTGTCGGAATACGGCCCCGAAATAGTGATCGTTACAAGCGTTCCCGAAGATCAATCGGCAAAAACCACGTCGGTGGTGGCTTACGACAAAACGAGCGGTCGTTTTTGGAAAGTTTCGTGTCTCTATTTTCCGGCGCATTATCCCGGCACGGGCGACACGTTCACGAGCGTCATCACGGGTTCGTTGTTGCAGGGCGACAGCCTTCCCATTGCGCTCGACCGCGCGGTACAATTCATATTGATGGGCATTCGCGCAACTTTCGGCTACGAATACGATAATCGCGACGGTATTCTGCTCGAACGGATTTTACCCACATTGCAGGCGCCCGTGCAAATCAGCAGCTACGAATTGCTATGACGGATAACACACGGGGAATCTGCATGTCGGGAAATGCTCCGATGCGCTCCGTTTCGTCGGAAAAGAGCGAAATGGTGTCGCAACTGCTCTTCGGCGAAACATTCGAAGTGTTGCAAAATTGCGGAAAGTGGCTCTATATCCTTACCGGAATCGACAATTATCGCGGTTGGGTTTCCGGAAATATGGTAAGCCTCGTTATTCCCGAAGAATATGCAAATACCCACGAACGTTTCGTTGTTCGATCGCCCTTTGCGACTTATGCCGTTGGCGAAAAAATCATCCGGTTGCCCGGAGGCAGTTTTCTTCCCGTCAAGTTACCGGCCGAATCATTCACGATTGCGGGCGAAATGTACACTTTTCGCGGAAGACCGGAGCCGCCTGAGACAAACGATATTGTCGCGTCGGCCCGGCAATATTTAGGTGCGCCGTATCTGTGGGGCGGAAAAACGGTTTTCGGGATCGATTGTTCGGGTTTGATACAAGTCGTTTTCCGGATGTACGGAATCGATCTGCCGCGCGATGCCTCGCAACAGGAAAAATGCGGCATTCCCGTTCCTTTCGATGAAGTGAAGCGAGGCGATGTCGCTTTCTTTCATAACGGCAACGGAAACGTGGTCCACGTCGGCATTTTATCCGATACCGATCGAATCGTACATGCCTCAGGAAGCGTGCATACCGATCGTTTCGATGCGAAAGGTATTTTCAATGAAGCGGAAAACCGTTATACGCATCAATTGCATTCCGTGAAGAGGGTTATACAATAGTTATACAATGGTTATGCGGTGGTTATACGGTGGTTATAAAAAGACGGTATTGTTTCCGTAGTCCCGGAGGGACGATATACAATAGCCGAGGATTTTAATACTCGGAATCGAATACGAAAATCGATATCAATATTACATTTTCAGTAATCAAAAAGCAAAATGGTCAATTATTTATATGATATTCTCATTGTTGTGGGCGCTTATTTGATCGGCTCCGTGCCGTCGGCGGTTTGGATCGGCAAGGCCGTTTCCGGAATAGATGTGCGCGAGCACGGCAGCAATAATGCGGGAGCAACTAACACCATGCGCGTGCTGGGCGTCAAAACAGGCATTCCGGTGTTGCTCATCGACTTGTTCAAAGGCTTTGCGGCGGTGAAGCTCGCGCTGTTGTCGCCGACGTTTGTTCCGGGCAGTAACGCCTTTATTAATTTTCAATTGGTATTGGGAGCCGCCGCCGTGTTGGGACATGTTTTTCCCGTTTTCGCGGGTTTCCGTGGCGGAAAAGGCGTTGCAACCATTGTCGGGATTTTATTGGCGTTGCATTGGCAAGCCACGTTGGTTGCTATCGGCGTGTTTCTGGTTACTTTGTTCATCTCCAAATATGTGTCGCTTAGCTCTTTGATGATGGGATTGTCCTTTCCCGTTTCGGTCATTTTCATCTTCAAGACCGACAGCATATCGCTGAAAATATTCTCCGTTGCCGTCTGTATCCTGCTGTTCATCACTCACCGGAAAAATATAGCGCGGTTGTTGCACGGAAAAGAGGGAAAAGCGACATTCCTGTTCAAAAAAAGCGAAAAGAAAAAGAACGCCTGAAATCAAAAAATCCTCCGACAGACCTCACGGTTTGCCGAAGGACACACATTAACACACATATAACTTTGTTTCCCTTGATCCGGGAGTGATCCTTTTTCGACAAAGGCTAATATTTTATCCTGCTTCGGTTCGGCTGTTGCAATCCGGAAGACTGTGATATTTCATTACATTGACGTATTCCTCCCACATTTGCGGGTTTTTGACGGGCGATCCGACGAACAGGATCGTATTCGTTTCATCCAAAAGGCAAACATGGAAAGCGTGGTTATCGGGAAATCGATTATCCAACCGGTAAGCATTGTGCCGATCGTAAATGACGGGGTGGAAAATATGCGCATAAGACAAGTGGCTTTCCAGTTTCTTGTAATCGTGCGTATGTGCAATGAATACAAATCCCAAGTTGGGATACAGCATCTTGCATTCGTCCATTAAATGTTTCCATTCGGGGAAAATTTCTTGTCCGTTGGCACATTGCTCCGGCCCGAGATAGATCATTAATTTGTAGGGCTTTTCCCATGCTTCGGGCGTCGGAACCGACTTTCCGAAAAGTCTGTACTGACTTCTGTCGGGAAGGATCAAATCTCTACCCAAATATCTCCTGATCACAAAAGCAATTTCATCGATCGTAGCATCCTTGTGTACATAATACATGGCATAAGCCGCATATTCGCATAGCGTTAAATTAAAACTCATGTTACACTTCATTTAATGGTTCAACTTTACTTTTTACTTTTTCGATTTTGTTGCAAATCAAGCCGAGATTCGATTGATTGTCAATTTCCAATCCGACAATACCGCGTTCGTCGCCCTGTCTGCTTGAAATTCGGAATACGTCTGCTATTTTATCATTCTTTAAATTTAACGTGTTTCATCGCTTCACGCATCAGTGTGGCCGACACATGATGTTGTTGTGAGGATTGTGATGTACTGCAAATAATTACCGCATTTAACCGAAAAATACTTTTATGCTGTATAAAAGCGTCTGCATGTCGAAATCCGGGCTTATTCGTCAAGTCGCCGGAGTTGAAAGTCGCATCAACATTCAACGCCGGCGTCAATAAGAATACCGATATTTTCTTCATGACATTAATTTTTCATGTACGTATACGAAGATGCAAATAAAATAAAAAAAAGTCAAAAAAAAACAATCTAATCATAACTAAATAATAACATTTCAGCTAATTTGCAGGAACCATAAACATGTTGTGCCGATCAATATTGATGCATAATGTATTCATATTAAACTTGTTGATG
Organism: Bacteroidales bacterium; assembly: GCA_031547815.1. Classification (GTDB taxonomy): domain Bacteria; phylum Bacteroidota; class Bacteroidia; order Bacteroidales; family UBA4181; genus JAIRLS01. The sequence goes on from JAVBRP010000253.1 coordinate 5,774, forward strand.
TTTTATGTTGGAGAAAAATAAATGCAGGTAAAGCAGAAATAAAATAAATTACTGCCTTATACACAGATTGATAGTGTGAAAAACGGGTATTTTCCTAATATTTACGTAAATAGTGTTCTTGTTGATGTTAAACAATTGATATTGCATCAAGAAAAGTTCATTATTTTTTTGTTGTTTTTATCTTTTCGCATTATGTGCAATTTTATATATAGTTTTGTATAAAAATAGCGTTTAAAATTATTTATTGTGTGCATCAAATTGAAGAAATGCGATCCATTTTTATTTATTGTCGATATATTCGGTTTATTAAATTATTTATCTGTATATGAATATGATAACATTCTGTTATTTGAAATATCATGAGGGTGATGAACAAGATTGCTTCGCCTGCGTTACAACCGAATGAAATTCGGATGTTGTTTTCGAGTAATAATTGGGCCTGATGACCGGTGACATGGAGAAAAGGAGTATTCTTATTGCGGATGATGACGACGGCTTGACGGAAATGTTGTGCGAGACATTCAGAGGTAACAATTATATTGTTTATGATGCCCGTTCCGGAATGGCTGCCGTGGAAATATTCAATCAATATCGCCCGCAAATCACGCTTTTGGATGTTAGCATATCCGGAAATGCCGATTTGGAGGTGGTAAAGACGATCCGGCGAACGGATTCTTTTACGCCGATCGTGGTTTATGCGGATTGTCCGGTGGACGAAAAAGGCTCGCTGGAGTGTTATCGGTCGGGCGTGAATCTTTTTCTCAGAAAACCGATTGCAAGCAACGAACTGTTTGCCTGCATCAACAATGTAATGGATATGACCTACGGCGCCGGCAACGAGGTTGTTCAGATCGGCAATTTCAGATGGAACAATGCTTCGCACACCTTGATGCACAATCGGGGCAACTGCAAGCTGAACGACAGGGAAGCAAGGACGTTGAAATTGCTGTTCAAGAATAATGGCCGGTTGGTGACGATGAGCGAATTGAGCATATACGTGTTGCGTTGCCCGATGGATGAGAGCGGCGTGCAAATGTTGCGAAATACGATTACCGAGTTGAAGAAAAAAATACGTATCGATCCTTCCGTAACCGTCAATTCCGTGTATTCGAAAGGCTACATCTTGGAAATCTTCGGGACGCCGCAAAATTCCGACGGAAACTAAGCGGGTGATTAAGAACGGGGTGCATTTCAAATTGTCGCGCCCGGTATCCTATCGGGTTTTCAAAACCCGAAAGAATTTTATTGAATATCAAACCTGTCAGGTTTTGAAAACCAAATAGTTCAGTACAGAGAAGCGACAATTTGAAATGTACCCGCCTGATTTTAATTTTTGCATCTGTCGAGAAAAATGTTTAGGTTTGCAACTTCATGACCCTTCAAAAAACGGAATTACAAAAATTTATCGGGAAGATAATACCGGAATATGTTTTATCGACAATGAAACAAAAACAGGCCAAGTATATCGAAATCAGCAAAGAAATCATATCGAAGATTGAGTCGGGAGAATTGTCGCCGGGCGACAAGGTGCCTTCGGAAAACGATTTGATCAAAACTTACGGTATCAGCAATACCACGGCGCGCAAGAGTTTGTCGGAAATCGAGAATCGCGGTTGGGCGCGGCGTATCAAAGGGAAAGGCACTTTCGTATTGAACCGTACGGAGGATATGCATTTGACACGTATGCTCGGTTCGTTTCACGCCATGCGCGAAAGTTTCGACGAGAATTTGGTGAAAGAAGGATTTACGCCGCGCAACATTATTTTGGAAAAAACCATTTTGGAGAACGGAATTTCGGTGAACGTCAACGACAAAACTTACAGTATTGACGGTCCCGTGTTGAAAATTCACCGCCTGCGCTACGCCAACGATATTTTGATGAAAGACGAAATACGGTATGTATCGATGAATATTTGCAAGAGAATGCATTTGATGGAATTTGAGCAATCGTTCATCAAAATCTACGAGGATAAGTACAAGTTGCAATTAGATGAAATTCAGCGAACGCTGAATACCACCATTTTATATCCGAACCAAGCCGACAATTATTTTGAAAACGATGTTCCGATTGCGGTATTCATACTCAACGGGGTGATTACCGTCAGCGACGGCAGAGTCGTGGAAATAGAACATTCCTATTATCGGGGCGACAAGTATCGTTTTTCCACCAAAACCAAGCCGTATTTGATGACGGGCAAGGAAAAGCAGTAGAGCTACCCCGCCGTCCCCAAAATATCGTCGAGATATTTCCGATCGTTGGCCAAACGCGGCACCTTATTCTGTCCGCCTAATTTTCCGCGATTCTTCATCCATTCGTAAAAAGCGCCTCGCGGCATCACATGTACAACCGGCATTCTCAGTGTAATGTTTTTATGCCGTTTTGCTTCGTAGTCCGAATTGAGCGAACACAACGATTTATCGAGTGTCTGCGTGAAAAGCGATAAATCGTCCGGCTCTTTTTCAAATTCGATCAGCCATTCGTGCGCGCCGTTGTGCTTGCTGTCCATATAAACAGGGCCGGCCGTGTATTCCGAAACGATGGCTCCCGTTGCGCGGCAGGCTTCCTTCAATGCCTTTTCGGCATTGTCCACAATCACCTCTTCGCCGAAAGCGTTGATAAATTGCTTGGTGCGCCCCGAAATCTTGATCTTGTGCGGATACAGCGAAGTGAAAACCACCGTGTCGCCGATAACGTAACGCCACAAGCCGGCGTTGGTGGTGATTACCAACGCGTAATTTTTTCCCTTTTCCACCCGGTCGATGGTCAGCACTTCGGGGTTTTCCGTACCGACTTGCTCCGCCGGTATGAATTCGTAAAAAACGCCGTAATCGAGCATCAGCAACATCCCTTCGTCGGCGGGATCGTCCTGCAACGCAAAAAAGCCTTCCGAAGCGTTGTACGTTTCGAAATAATGCATCTTATCCGACGGAAAGAGCCGCCGGTATTGTTCCCGGTAAGGCTCGAAACTCACGCCTCCGTGTATGAACAGCTCCATGTTCGGCCACACTTCCAAGATATTCTTTTTCCCGGTGTATTCGAGTATGTGTTTCATCAACACCATATTCCATGACGGAACTCCCGTAAAAGCCACCACGTTTTGTTTGACGGCTATTTCGGCAATTTGTTTCAACTTTTCGTCGAAATCGGGCAACAAAGTGACTTCGGCGGGCGGTGTTTTCAGGATGTTTACCCATCGGGGAACGTTCCGGATAAGGATGGCCGACAAGTCGCCGAAATAGGAATGGTCGGCTTCGCGGTTGATCTGCCGGCTTCCGCCCAACGTCAAGGTTTTGTGCGTGAATACTTTTGTTTTGGGATTTTGCACGCCGTATATCGCCAACACATCATACCCGCCCCGATAATGGCACGCGGCGAGCGCTTCTTTGCTGACGGGGATGAATTTACTTTTGTCTTCGGTGGTGCCCGACGATTTGGCAAACCAAATGATCCTGCTCGGCCACAAAACGTTTTGTTCTCCGTTGCGAATGCGGTCTACATACGGTCTGATGTTTTCATAAGTTTGCAGAGGCACCGTTGTTGCGAATCGTTCGATGTCGCGCATTCGATCAAATCCGTATTTTTTGCCCCATTCCGTATCTTTGGCTTTTTCGATCAGCTCGAACAGTGTCGCTTCCTGTACGGGAAACGGATGAGTCTTGAAATACTCTATTCTGTTTAATCTGCGTGCATTAAACTTGTTGATTACGGTATTGATAACGGACATAAAATTCGTTTGACGAAAACAAAGCATCAAAAGTATGTATTCTTTGCGAACTACCAAAATTTACGAAATTCATGTACCTTTGCGGCGGCAAATAAAATAGAAATAAACCAGAGAATGCAAAAGAAATTATTATTGGGCGATGAGGTGATTGCCCAAGCAGCCATCGATGCCGGGCTTTCCGGCATTTATGCGTATCCCGGCACTCCGTCCACCGAAATCATGGAATACATCCAATCTTCGCCCGAAGCGGAAGAAAAAGGGATTCACCGGATGTGGTCGGCCAACGAAAAAACCGCGATGGAAGCGGCTTTGGGCATGTCTTATTGCGGCAAACGCACGATGGTGTGCATGAAACACGTAGGTATGAATGTTGCTGCCGATGCATTCATTAACTCGGCCATCACCGGGGCCAACGGCGGACTGATCGTGGTTGCGGCCGACGACCCTTCGATGCACTCGTCGCAAAACGAGCAGGATTCGCGATTCTACGGAAAATTTTCTTTGTTGCCGATGCTCGAACCCTCCAACCAGCAGGAAGCATACGATATGGTTTTCTACGGATTTGACCTGTCGGAGCGATTCGGTGTTCCCGTGCTGATGCGCATCACCACGCGAATGGCGCATTCGCGTACGGGTGTTTCGCTTCGCGCGAAGCGAGAGCAAAATGCATTGCATCTGCCTTCCGATGCGCGACAATATGTGTTGCTCCCGGGGATTGCCCGCATGCGTTACAAAAAATTGCTCGGTCAGCAGCCGGAGTTCGACCGCGAGGCGCTTTCGTCGGGATACAATCGATTGATCGACGGAAAAGACGCTTCGTTGGGAATTATCACCTGCGGTATTGCATATAATTATTTGACGGAAAATTATCCGGACGGTTCGTGCCCGCATCCCGTGCTTAAAATCGCGCAATACCCCGTTCCGGTTGATCTCGTGAAACAACTGACCGATAAGTGCAAAAAAATATTGGTGCTGGAAGACGGTTATCCGATGGTGGAAGAGCAGCTCAAAGGATTGATCCCGCATTCCGAATTTGAGGTTTGCGGACGTTTGAGCGGCGCTGTTCCGCGCGACGGGGAATTGGATCCCGATATTGTCGCCCGGGCGCTCGGATTTTCCCGCACAAGCAGTCTTCCCGTATCCGACGCGGTGGTCAATCGCCCGCCCGCCTTGTGCAAAGGATGCGGCCACATCGATATGTATTACGCGTTGAACGATGCATTGAAAGATTATTCGCCCGGGCGTGTGTTCTCCGACATCGGATGTTACACATTGGGCGCATTGCCGCCGCATTTGGCCATCAACTCGTGCGTCGATATGGGCGCATCCGTCACCATGGCCAAAGGCGCCGCCGATGCCGGATTGGTGCCGTCGGTGGCAGTGATCGGCGATTCCACTTTTGCCCATTCGGGAATGACGGGCTTATTGGATGTCATTATCGAAAACGCTCCGGTAACGGTGATCATTTCCGACAACCTGACTACCGGAATGACGGGCGGACAACAATCTTCGGCATACGGCCACATCGAAAAGATATGCCTCGGACTCGGTTTGCCCGAAGAACGCCTGAAAGTGGTCACGCCTTTGAAAAAATATCACGACGAAAACGTGGCGATACTCAAGGAAGCCCTGCAATATAAAGGAACATCCGTCATCGTGTTCCGCCGCGAATGCGTTCAAACCGCCGCGCGAAGAGTCAGAAATAAATAAGTTTCGAGTTTGAAGTTTAAGGTTTAAAGTTCGGAACGCTGTCTTCGTCACTATCAAAAATCCGCGAATATCCGTTAAATCCGTGTCATCCGCGTTCTATCATCAAAAATAAAAATCAAAAATGAAAACCGACATCATTTTGGCCGGCGTGGGCGGGCAAGGAATTTTATCCATCGCCACCGTCATCGGATCGGCGGCCGTCAATAACCGGCTGAACATCAAACAGGCCGAAGTGCACGGGATGAGTCAGCGCGGCGGCGCGGTGTATTCCAACCTGCGCTTGTCCGACAAACCGATCGCTTCCGATCTTATTCCTTCGGGCAAGGCGGATATCATCCTTTCGGTGGAGCCGATGGAAGCGCTCCGATATATTCCGTATCTCTCGGCTGACGGTTGGGTGGTGACCAACACGCATCCGTTTGTCAATATCGACAATTATCCCGACATGCAAACGGTGACCGACCGGCTGAACGCGCTTCCGAACCGCGTACTGGTCGATGCCGACGCTTTGGCGGCCGAATGCGGTAATGCAAAAGCGTCGAACATGGTGATGCTGGGTGCGGCCGTTCCGTTTCTCAACATGAAGATCGAAGAATTCGAAAAAGCCGTAGCTCAAATCTTCGGACGCAAAGGCGAAGAAGTCGTGAACATGAATATCCGTGCGCTGCATGCAGGCTACATCGCGGCAATGACCGCAAAAAAAATGAAGAACGAAGAATGAAGAACGAAGAGTCAATTCGCATTCTTCATTCTTCACTTTTCATTCTTCATTCTTCATTCCTATGACCTTTCCGGACAAAAGAATGATCGATTTTTTGCATCGCCATCATGTGATGACGCTTGCAACCGTGCGCGATGATCGGCCGTGGTGCTGTCAATGCTTTTATGTGTATGTCGATCGGTTGGCCGGATTGGTGTTTACGTCCGACGCAACGACGCGACACATCACCGAAGCCGCGGCGCAACCGAATGTTGCGGGAAGTATCGTGCTCGAAACCAAAATCGTCGGCAAGTTGCAGGGAATACAATTGGAAGGCCGCTTGACGGAAGCCGAAGGCGATTTGCTGAAAGAAATCAAAACGGCGTATCTCAAACGTTTTCCCGTCGCCCTCCTGATGGAAACCAAACTTTGGTTTTTG
>JAVBRP010000032.1:0-4393 GCA_031547815.1 Bacteroidales bacterium
TTCTTTTTTACATCCGAACAAAGATTTGACCTTCCGGATACCATCATTTGAGGGGAAAAACTTTCGGAAGAAAAATCGCCGGACAACCTTTGCGGGATAATTTTTAAAATCTTTATGATATGAAAAAAGGTATTCTTTTAATCATTGTTTGTACCATAGCAAATATGGTGTATGCGCAACAGGCTGACACTACCGCCGTGTTTGACAAGTTGACGCACGATTTCGGGGTTTTCGCGAAAAGCGACGGCCCGCAAACTTATTCGTTCGCGTTTACGAATAAGGGATCGGTTCCGATAACGATTCAAAAGGTAACAAGCTCGTGCGGCTGCACCGGTTCGGGTTGGACAAAGGAGCCGGTCGCTCCGGGAGAAAAGGGCTATGTGACGGCGACTTACACTCCGTCGGACGTCGCCGCTTTCAACAAATCGGTTACGGTCAACATTGCCGGCGGAAATCCCGAAACGGTTGTATTGCGCATACGGGGAAGAGTGACGGCGCCGGCGGAAAACCGGTAATTTTTGATGACGCTCCGCACGGTCAAGTTATGCGTTTTCGGATGATGCTTGCCGGCGTTCGGCTGAGGTTGTGCCTCGTCCCGACGTGCATAACCAAGCTTGCGATCTCACCGCAGGTAAGAATTGCCCGGTGAAGTATAAATATCTCGGTAAAGCTCTCGAACATAAATCGGGAGCTTTTTTATTTCAGGAAATTGCCCGCAATATCAAAAACCCGATTGAATTGCTCGGTTACTTCGCGCGCGATCGGGGTTAATGCCGGAAACGGGTCTTCGTGCTTGTATTCGTAAGGAAAGTCGAGGACGTCGACCCTTATCGGAATATCTCTTGCCGCTCCCTGCAAGGTGTTCATCACTTCGTACGGCGGCACCACCGTGTCGTTTGCCAAAGCCAACGCCATAATCCGTTCGCCGATGCGTCGGAAAGTGTCTTCTCTCCGGTTCCGCATGTTCCCGTAGTTCAACATGCTTCGGAAGTTGACACCTTCGGGATGATCGTCGCCGAGATAGTGGCGCAGATGCGCGTCGCGTTTCAAATGGCTTTCGAGATGCTCCACCACGAAGGAATACAACGCGACATTGGCTTCGCTGTCGAGAATAAATTTCGACACGGGCGATAACCGATTGAATACGGGTCCGCCGCAAAACATGAACGTTTTCGATCGATCGAAATATCCGTTTTGGTTGGTCATCACAAGTATTTCGGCCAGCAGGCAGCCGATGGAATATGCAAAGATATCGAATTCGGCATCGGGTTCGATCAGCGGATGCCGTCCCGCTTTTACATCCTCCGTCAATCGAATCATATCGTAATATGTCTGCAAGCCCGACCAAAAGAAGCGTTGCGGACGGGTGTGCAGCCGCGTGCTGATGGCTACGTTAGACAACGTGGAATTGACCACTTGCGGAAACGCTTCGCGTCGTTGTTCGCTGATCGCAAACATTTTTCGCTGCTCGCTCCAATCGTGCGGCGCACGATTCATGTGAAAAGCTATCGGGAACAGAATCACGGCTTTTCCCGTCGTTTCGCTCAGTCGCTTGGCCCACGGCAAATATTTCGCCCAATATTTTTCGTTGAATCCGTGAAACATCAATATTGCCCGACTTGCTTTTTTGAGCCGCGCGGGCATGAAAACATGATAACGAAACCGGCTGTTCTCCGCAATATGCGCATCGGCAATGTCCAACGTTCGGCTCAGGTTGGCGGCGGCGTTCTCGAAATCATACGGCAGTTCGCACGAAAATTGATGCCGCTCGCAGCGGTATTGCCCTTCGCACGGCAAAATATCGCACGATCGCGACTCGAAATCAAAATTATACAAATGTGTTTCGGAATCGATCTCCTTAAAGTCATCGTAATTGACTTTTTCCTTCAGCATTCGGTATAACTCTATGTATTCCATGGTAATTGTAATTACGGCGTATTCAAAAAATAACTTTTTATTTTTTCACATGCCTAAACCGGCTTCAATCCCAATTCGGCGGCTTTTTCGATCATAAAATTTCGGGCGGCTTGGTATTCGTTCGGAATGATTCCGTCCAGAATCGCATCCTTGATCGCATTTTTGATGATCCCGATCTCTCGTCCCGGCGCAATCCCGAACGTCTCAATAATTTCGGTTCCCGACACGGGCGGTTGAAAGTTGCGGACGGCGTCTTTTTCCTCTATTTCCTGCAACTTCCGGCGCACCAGCTCGAAATTGTTCCGGTATTGCACCACCTTGTACTCGTTTTTCGAGGTAATATCGGCATCGCACAGAAGCATCAGATCGTCGATGTCGTCGCCCGCCTCGAACAGCAGCCGTCGCACGGCCGAATCGGTTACTTCGTCCTCGGCCAGAACAATCGGTCGCAGATGCAGCAACACCAGCTTTTGCACATATTTCATCGACTCGTTCATCGGCATTTTCATCGAACGGAACAGTTCGGGGATCATCTTCGACCCCGTGAACTCGTGCCCGTGAAAAGTCCATCCCGCACCCGCCTGAAACCGCTTGGTAGCGGGTTTTCCGATGTCGTGAACCAAAGCCGCCCAGCGAAGCCACAAATTATTCGTGTGCGGACAGATATTGTCTAAAACTTGAATACTGTGCAAAAAATTGTCCTTGTGCGCATATTTTCCTCTTTTTTCGACGCCTTTCATGGCGGCAAGCGCCGGAAAAATCAATTCGAGCAGACCCGATTGGTCCAGCAACAGAAATCCGCGTGAAGGCTTGTCGGACATGATGATCTTGTTCAGTTCGTCGACAATGCGTTCCTTGGAAACGATCCCGATACGCTCTTTGTTCCGCGCAACGGCGGCAAACGTATCGTCGTCGATCTCGTAATCGAGCCGGCAGGCAAAGCGAACGGCGCGCATCATCCGCAACGGGTCGTCGCTGAAAGTCACGTCGGGATCGCCCGGCGTACGGATGATCCTTCGTTCCATATCCTTAATCCCGTCGAACGGATCGATCAATTGTCCGTAAGTTTCTTTATTCAAGGAAATCGCCAAAGCATTGATGGTGAAATCGCGTCGTTCCTGATCGTCGCGAAGCGTTCCGTCTTCAACCACCGGTTTGCGCGAATTGCGGCTATACGATTCGCGGCGGGCGCCCACAAATTCTATTTCGTCGTTTCCGTAACGAAACATCGCCGTTCCGAAGTTTTTGAAAACGCTGACGGGCAACGATCGGTTGATGCGGGCGGCTGCTTTGCGCGCCAAATCGATACCGTTGCCCAGCACCACAATGTCGATGTCTTTGGAAGGGCGTCCGATGAGCAGATCGCGCACATAACCGCCTATAACGAAGGCTTGCAGCCCGTCTTCCGCAACAACGTCGGCAATGATTTTAAAAACAGGGTGCTTCAAGCATTCTTGCATATTATCGATCAATAATGAAAAAAGAGGTGCAAAGTTAATGAATTTTGGGTTTCGGCCGGCCGGATTATTTCTCGAGGGCAATCATAAAAAACCGTATCTTTGAAACCGGTGTTATATTGCCGGCATCAACGATATAATAACAAGATAATCCGATGGAATCCTATTCATTACTCGAACTGAACCAATATATTCGGCGGCAGTTGAAAGCCGCCGTTCCCGAGTCGTATTGGGTGGTTGCCGAGATCAACGAGATACACGTCAACGGGGCGGGGCATTGTTTCATGGAATTGATCGAGAAAGCGCCGCAAAGCGAACAGATCACCGCCAAGGCCAAGGCCAACATTTGGGCGTATCACTTCCGGATGTTGCGTCCGTATTTCGAAACGATGACGGGGCAAGCGCTGGCTGCGGGGATAAAGGTGATGTTGCAGGTCGGCGTGGAGTTTCACGAACTGTACGGCATGAGTTTTCAGGTATCCGACATCAATCCCGCTTTCACGGTGGGCGATTTGGCCATGCAGAAATTAGCCGTTCTGCAAAAGCTCGATGAAGAAGGCGTCATCGATATGAATCGGGATTTGGAATTGACGCTTGTTCCGCAACGTATTGCCGTCATCTCGTCGGAAACGGCGGCTGGTTATGGCGATTTTGTAGATCAACTGCATCACAACGCCTACGGATACGCTTTCCGGCATACCTTGTTCCAGGCCGTCATGCAGGGCAACGAGGCAGAGGCTTCGATTGTTCGGGCGCTGGAAGATATTTTCGAGCGTGAGGACGAATTCGATACGGTGGTGATGATCCGCGGCGGAGGTTCCCGTTCGGATCTGAATTGCTTCAACAGCTACCGGTTGGCGTGTTGCATGGCGCAATTCCCGTTGCCGATCATCACGGGCATCGGCCACGACCGCGACGAAACCATTGCCGACCGCGTGGCGTGCATCTCGTTGAAAACGCCCACGGCCGTTGCCGAATTTCTCGTCGATCGTGCCGGCGAATTTGCAGAGACGTTGCAG
>JAVBRP010000154.1:0-12350 GCA_031547815.1 Bacteroidales bacterium
TCAATTACCCGCCCCGGAGTTCTTAACACAGGTGAAACATACCAAAACCATACTCCATTCGCATCAAATGTTTGCCGAAATGAGCCGGAAAGATAAAATCCGTGCCTGTTACCAGCATTGCTGCCTCAAATATGTGTCCAACGAAAAGATGACCAACCAAAGTTTACGCGAAAGGTTCCAGATAGTAGAACACAATTATTCGATGGCTTCCCGTATTATCAGGGATACTATTGAAGCCGAGTTGATTAAAGACGAAGACCCGGAAAGCAAATCCAGAAAGTATGCCAAATATATCCCCTTTTGGGGATAATTCTTATGTGACGGTTATGTGACTATGATGGTGTTTTTGGAAATTAGATTATTGATAATCAATAACATCTTATGTGACGGTTATGTGACTGTGATGGCGTTTTTGAAAATTATACTATTGATAATCAACAACATCTTATGTAACTGTTATGTAACTGTGGAGGGTTTTTTTAAATTATATCATTGATAATCAGCAATATCTTATGTAACTGTTATGTAACTACTCGATGATAACAACTACCCAAAAGCAATTTAATATATTGATAATCAATCATATTTTTATGTGGCGGTTATATGATTGCTTCCCTTTTTGTTTTATGAATTTGTAGCAATTAGCAGGTAGATTTTGATGAGGCTACCTCGGTAAAAATCGGATTTCGTTAAAAAAATCCGTACTTTTGGGCATTATTTTGTAATAGAAAAACATGACTCGAAGAAAAAAATCCAAACATAAAGCGGATCACGGAGACTTAAAACAACGTGCTTTAGCGGCATTCCAACGTTACCCGACCGAAGGGGTAAATTATAAGCAATTGGCCAAACGAATGGGCGTCAACGATGAAACGACGCGGCGGTTGATCCCGGCCATTCTTACGGAATTGCAGGATGAACGGCAGATAAAGGAAACGGAGCGCGGACGTTATCAATTGAGTTACGAAACGGGCTGCGTTGTCGGTAAAGTAGACATGACCGCACACGGTTACGCATTCATCATATCGCCCGAATCGGAGGATGATGTGTTCGTTTCGCAAAAAAATCTGAGGGAAGCGCTTCACGGCGATACCGTGAAAGTACATTTGTTTGCGCGACGCTCCGGAGCCAGGCTGGAAGGGCAGGTGGTTGAAGTGCTCGAACGCGCTCGGACTTCTTTTGTCGGAACCATCGGGATTACCGACAATTTTGCGTTCATGATCCCCGACAGCCGCCTGATGCCTTACGACCTGTTTATCCCGCAAGACAAGCAGAACGGCGCGCTGGACGGGCAAAAAGTGGTGGCGCGTATTGTCGAATGGCCGCACAGAGCCAAAAACCCGATCGGTGAAGTTGTAGAAATACTGGGCTTTCCGGGGCAAAACGAAACGGAAATGCATTCAATACTTGCCGAATGCGAATTGCCGTACAAGTTCGAACAAACTGTGGAAAATGCCGCAGCCGCAATCCCGATCGCGATTACGGAAGACGAAATTCGCCGACGCCGCGATTTTCGGGGTATACCCACGCTTACCATCGACCCCGCCGATGCGAAAGATTATGACGATGCGCTTTCGCTTCGGATGCTGGAAAACGGCAACCGCGAAATCGGCGTACACATTGCCGACGTGACGCACTACATACAACCCGGCTCGCTGCTCGACAAGGAAGCGGTTAACCGCGCCACATCCGTATATCTGGTCGACCGCGTGGTGCCGATGTTGCCCGAAAAACTGTCAAACAACCTTTGTTCGTTGCGTCCCGACGAAGACAAATTGTGTTTTTCGGCCGTGTTCGAAATGAACGACAACGCCGAAGTGCTGCGGCAATGGTTCGGCCCGACGGTGATCCGTTCCGTCAACCGCTTCTCCTACGAAGAAGCGCAAACCGTTATCGACACGGGCGAAGGAAAAATGAGCGCGGAAATCGGAACCTTGCATCGCTTGGCGCAAACACTTCGCAGCGACCGTTTCAAAAAAGGCTCCATCTCGTTCGACCGCGCCGAACCGAAATTCGTGCTGGACGAGAAAGGCAAGCCTACAGGCGTATATTTCGTCGAAAACACCACGTCGCACCAATTGATCGAAGAATTCATGCTGCTGGCCAATCGCCGCGTGGCCGAATTCTGTTCGGGAATCATTCAGGCCGAAAGCCCGGCACGCAACGGAAAAGGCAAAGTGGGCGTGTACCGCGTTCACGACAGGCCCAACCCCGAAAAACTCGAAAAATTCGCCGGATTCATCACCCGCTTCGGTTATTCGATCAAAATGTCGTCCGACCGCGCCATTGCCGTTTCGCTCAATAAGCTGCTGGACAACGTGAAAGGGATGAAGGAGGAGAATATGATCGGGACCTTGGCGTTGCGCTCGATGGCCAAAGCCGACTATTCCACGGACAATATCGGGCATTACGGCTTGGGATTCAAGTACTATACGCATTTTACATCGCCCATACGCCGCTATCCCGACATGATGGTGCATCGGCTGTTGCGCTATTATTTGGACGGCGCCGGCGCGAAGCCCGACAAAAATGCATTGGAAGCGTTGTGCCGGCAAGCGTCGAACATGGAGCGCCGCGCGGTGGATGCCGAACGCACTTCCGTGAAATACAAGCAGGTGGAATTCATGAGCGACAAGGTGGGGCAATCTTTCGACGGGATTGTTTCGGGCGTTACAGAATGGGGTATCTACGTGGAACTGAACGAGAACAAGTGCGAGGGAATGATCCACATCCGCGATTTGAACGACGATTTCTATATTTTCGACGAAGATAATTATCGGATCAGAGGAAAGCGTCACGGGCGCACTTTCCAATTGGGCGAGCCGATACGTGTGGAAGTGTGGCGGGCCAACCTGATGAAAAAGCAGTTGGATTTCCGTTTGGCCGAAGATCAATCGGCTGCCGATAAGGAAAATACGGACAAACCGGCCGCAAAGCAAAGACCCGCAAAAAGCAGCCGAAAACGAAGATAATTTCGGGTTTACACTTCGCACGGGTAAGTTTTGTATATGTCGGGACGAGGTGCAACCTCGTCCCGACACATTTCGGCAGGCCGGGCCTGTTATCATAAATTCTACTGAGGCACAGCCTCAGCCGGGCGATGCTTGAGGTTTGAATCCGCTCCCAAAAGCATCTATCCGGATTTCAATTTACGCTTCTTTCTTGGCTTTTGGCACCTTCCTCATCCAAACAAAACATTTTTCTATCTTTACTTTTTATTTTGCAAATCGAGCAATCGTGATTTTCGAGCATAACCATCTCAAGAACAAACTCATTTGGAAATAGCGGATCTGTTAAAATACTCTGAAAAAGACCCCATGATATTTACCCGGGCCTCGTTTTGGGTATTTTTCATGATCGTGATGTTCATCTATTCTTTTCTGTACAAAAAGAATATTTGGAAAAACGCATTTCTGTTGATTGTCAGCATTTACTTTTATTACAAATGCGGCGGATATTATTTCTCCCTATTGTTATGGTCGATCTTACTCAATTACCTCGTCGGGCGCGGAATAGCGCATGAAAAGAAAAAACGCGGGAGAAAAACGATATTGGCCGTCGGCATCAGCTTTAACCTTTTGCTGCTGGCCTATTTCAAGTATGCTTATCTGTTCACCGGATGGATCAACGACCTCTTCGGCACATCGTTCGAAGTAAAAAACCTGATGGCCGACTGGAGTAACCGCATCGCGGGAACGCATTTCGATATATCCGTCATCATTCTCCCGGTCGGCATTTCTTTCTTTACCTTTCAGGCAATCAGCTACATTATGGATGTGTACCGGCAAAAAGCGCCCGTTGTCAAAAACATCGTCGATTTCGGTTTCTATCTGGCTTTCTTTCCCCAATTGGTGGCAGGCCCCATTGTTCGGGCTGCCGAATTTATACCGCAAATATATCGCAAATACACCCTGCGGAAAGAAGAAGCAGGGCATGCGCTGTTTCTGATAGGCTGCGGATTGGTCAAGAAAATGGCCATTTCCGACTACATTTCGATCAATTTTGTGGACCGCGTATTCGATCAACCCCTGTTGTATTCGGGATTCGAAAATCTGATGGCGGGGTACGGCTACGCATTGCAGATTTATTGCGATTTTTCGGGCTACACCGACATCGCCATCGGCTTGGCGCTCTTGATGGGATTTCGCTTGCCCGCTAACTTCAATTCGCCTTACCGGGCGCACAGTATTACCGATTTTTGGCGACGCTGGCATATTTCGCTTTCGTCGTGGCTGCGCGACTACCTGTACATCCCGCTGGGCGGAAACCGGAAAGGACGCATCCGAACCGACATCAATCTGCTTGTCACCATGCTGTTGGGCGGTCTGTGGCACGGCGCCGACATGCGTTTCATCTTGTGGGGCGGGTTGCACGGCGCGGCATTGGTACTGCACAAAGCGTGGCAGCGTCTGTTCCCTTCCGAACCGTTGCGGAAAAAACGGCTCGGCAATCTTCCCGGAATAATTTTCACCTTTCACTTCGTAGTATTTTGTTGGATATTTTTCCGCGCTTCCGACATGCATTCGGCGGGCGTCATGCTGCAACGCATTTTCACCGCCACTTCGTTCTCGTCGATCGGCGAAATGATTGTCGCCTACCGCCCCGTTTTCGGTATCATGCTGCTCGGATTCCTGATGCATTGGTGCCCCGCCCAATGGAAGGAATACCTGCGCGGCCGATTCATTCGCTTGCATTTCGTATGGAAAATCATGCTGTCCGTTGGTTTGTTCTTTTTGCTCCATCAAATGAAATCGTCGGAAATACAACCGTTTATATACTTCCAATTTTAACGTCGATAAGCGAAAACGAATATTGTATGGGCGTTTTCTCGTTTTTTCGAAAATAAAAACACAAAAACATCTTTAATCGGGAAAAACTTACTAATTTTACCTTTTGATCTTAATAAACAATTTATACGAAAACCTTGTTTTTAATAAGTTTTATACCGCGAGAAGTATAACAAGGACAAGCGTATATATAGATCCTGTCGAAAAATAATGCCTGTCGAAAAATACTGTTGGAAAAGGCCCAAAGGAGTACAATTGTATGGAAAACTTTGGACTCCGGAAAGCAACATGCGTTCGCTTGTCGTGCTGGTGCATGGCATTGGCGAACATGGCGGTTGCTATGACGACTGGGCCGAAAAGTTTACGGAACACTCCGTCGGGCTTTTGACATTCGATTTGAGAGGGCACGGCCGTTCATCGGGAAAAAGAGGCCATGCATGTTTGAACGATATTCAGGACGACCTCAAGTCGATACTGAAAAGTATGCGCAAAAAATTTCCGAAAATACCTGTCATACTTTTCGGGCACAGTATGGGCGGGCAAATCGTACTGAGCTATGCCACCAAAAAGAATGTTAAGGTGCAGGGAATTATCGCCTCCTCGCCGTGGCTGCAATTAGTGCATCCGCCGGCGCGGATATTGATCAAAGCGGCAAAAATACTGTCGTCCGTCTTTCCGTCGCTGACGGTCCGCACAGGCGTCAAAGCCGGCAATCTGGCGCATAGCGGCGCAAGCACGAGAAGCACCAAAACCGACCCGTTGCTGCACAAAAAAATATCCCTGAAACTTTTTACCGATTTGCAGGAAAACGGCGAAACCATTCTGCGCAACAAACACAGGATCAACATTCCTCTTTTGTTGATGCACGGAGATGCCGACAGATTGACCTCGTACAAGGCAAGCAGATCGCTGGCGCAAAATGCCGGAGAATTCACCGAATACAAACAATGGGAAGGAATGTACCACGATTTGCATACCGATACCAACAACGATGCTGTTTTCGGATATATATTGCAATGGATTTCGAAATCGGTCGAAAAAAATGGAACGGTTCAGAACACAAGTAAAATGTACCGAGTCGCTTGAAAAAATCGACTACGGCATGCCCCCGGTGATGATCGGGTCGTGCTTCGCCGAAAGTATCGGCAGCAAACTGCAACAACTCAAGTTCGACATATCCCTCAACCCGTTCGGAATCGTTTATCATCCGCTGCCGGCCGCCCGGAACATGGAACGCATTATTTCGGGAAAGCTGTATGCCCCGGATGAATTGCAGTTGCATCAAGAATTATGGTGCAGCTTCGACCATCACGGCCGATTCTCGCATCCGGATAGCAACGTCTGTTTGGAACAAATCAATGCCGAGCTTCGGCAAGCACGCCGGCAATTGTCGGAAGCAAACCTGCTCTTTGTCACATTCGGTACGGCTTGGGCCTATCGCCGAAAAGCCGACAAACGCATCGTCGCCAATTGCCACAGATACCCCGCATCCGATTTCGAACGCATCCGGTCGGATGTCGACGAAATTTACGATGTGTGGATTGCGACGCTCACAAAACTGCACCGATTCAACCCGAATCTGCAAATCGTTTTCACCGTCAGTCCCATACGCCATTTGCGCGACGGCGCTCACGAAAATCAATTGAGCAAAGCCGTTCTGTTACTGGCCGTCGATAAGCTGATCGGCGCAACCGCAAGCGCCGGCTATTTTTCCGCTTACGAGATCGTGCTCGACGATTTGCGCGACTATCGTTTTTACGACGAAGACATGACGCACCCCGGCACGCAAGCCGTCAATTACATTTGGCAACGTTTCCGGGAATGCTTCATGACGAAAGAAACGCAAAAACTGATGCAGGAAGTGGAAGAAATTGTCAAGGCGTCCGCCCACAGACCGATCCACCGAACATCCGCATCCGTTGCTTTTGCCGAAAAATCGCTGGAAAAGATCGCGCTATTGCAACAGCGCCTGCCTCAAGCCGATTTCTCGAAAGAAATAGCGAATTTTAATTTTCAGGTTTAAAGTTTCAAGTTTCAGGTTACAAATTCCTGCCAATCACTCTTCATTCTTACCTCTTACCTTTTCCCTCCTATTGGTGATGATAAGATTCGCCGCGAATGATCGTAAATGCCCTGTAAAACTGTTCGCAAAGCAGCAGCCGTATCATTTGATGCGAAAAAGTCAGTTTCGAGAATGAAAGTTGTCCGCCGGCGCGTCGATACACTTTATCGGAAAAGCCGAACGGCCCGCCGACAACGATTACCAAATTTTTGACGCTCGCCGACATCTTTTTCTGCAAAAACTCGGCTAATCCTTCCGAAGAATAGCTTGCCCCGCGCTCGTCCAGCAAAAAAACATCGTCCGTCGGTGCAATTCGTGCCAAAATCGCATCGCCCTCCATTTCTTTTTGCTTTTCAATGTCCCGGTTCGGCAAGTTTTTGGGAGCGGGAATAATCTCCACCGACAAAGGCGCATAATGCTTCAGCCGATCGACATACACGTCAATCCCTTCCCGAAGCCATGTTTCCGCAGTTTTTCCGATCCAAAGAAATGTGATTTTCATATCAAACCAATCCTCGATTTATGCTACATTCGGTAAAATATTGCATTCTATCTTTCATCAGCCTCACTCCTGTCGAATTTATAATTCTTATTATCAACATGTAATACTGAAAAGATTTCCTTTTTTTTCGGGAGGTTTTGCTTAACGAAGTTTCATTTTTTGTTATATTTTTCATTTTCATGTATTTTGTCCGACATAATCCGAATATTGTTCATACGGATAACGTTGCTTATGTATTTTTCGGACTTCATTAAATAAAACCTCCTTCAACTGCTCGATATTATCCTTTTGCTTGGCGGAAATAAAGACACTCAGACCTTCATTGCGCGCCATCCACGTCTGTTGCAATTCTTCCGGGCTTATATTGATCTCCGTTTTGGGCGTCAAATCGTCTTCTTCTTTCGGAACATACCGGTATAAATCGATTTTATTGAAAACCATGATTGTCGGCTTGTTATGTGCGTTCAACTCGTGCAGGGTTTTATTGACCACTTCGATCTGCTCTTCGAAACGCGGATGCGAAATATCGACCACATGCGCCAAAATATCGGCTTCGCGCACTTCATCCAACGTCGACTTGAACGATTCCACCAAATGGTGCGGCAGTTTACGTATAAAACCTACCGTGTCCGTCAACAGAAACGGCAAAGTGTTGATAACCACCTTTCGCACCGTAGTATCGAGTGTTGCGAAAAGTTTGTCTTCCGCAAAAACATCCGATTTGCTCAGCAGGTTCATCAAGGTCGATTTGCCCACATTGGTGTATCCGACCAACGCCACACGCACAATGTTTCCGCGATTTTTTCGTTGAATAACCATCTGCTTGTCAATCTTTTTCAGGTCTTCTTTCAGCTTTGCTATTTTATCGCGAATAATGCGGCGGTCGGTTTCAATTTCGGTTTCGCCCGGGCCGCGAACCCCGATACCACCCTGTTGCCGTTCGAGGTGCGTCCACATTCGCGTAAGGCGCGGCAGCAAATACTGATATTGCGCCAGTTCCACCTGCGTTTTTGCATACGACGTCTGTGCGCGTTTCGCAAAAATATCCAAAATCAAATTGGTGCGATCGAGAATCTTGCATTCCAACGCTTTCTCGATATTGCGCAACTGCGAAGGCGACAGGTCGTCGTCGAAAATAACCAGATCGATGCCGTTTTCCTTAACGTACGCGCGAATTTCTTCCAACTTCCCGGTTCCCACAAAAGTGGCGGGATTGGGCGTTTCCAAATGCTGCGTGAAACGTTTGACGGGAATGCCGCCGGCGGTCTCCGTCAGGAATGCCAATTCTTTCAGGTATTCTTCCGCTTCGGCTTCTTTCCGACTTGATGTTACGATTCCTATCAAAATCGCTTTTTCGGGTTCTCGTGCCGTAATGATGTCTTGAGCCATAAAATCGAAAATAAAAAAAGCTCCGACTTAGGACAGACGGAGCTTTTTATGATAAGAAACAATGTTAATTGTTCAACTTAAACTGCACGGGGAAAGTGTATTTCACCTTTACGGTTTTCCCGCGTTGTTTTCCCGGCGTCCATTTAGGCGACGACCGGATCACGCGCAAAGCTTCGGCGTCCAACAATGGGTCTACGGAACGCATCACTTTTGCATCTACCAATTCGCCTTTCTGATTGATGGTGAATTCTACGAATACTCTGCCGGAAATACCGTTCTCTTGGGCTACGGCAGGGTATACCGTATTTTTTCCTACATATTCGCGGAATCCTTCTTCGGCCGGTTTACCGTTGAAGAGGGGCATGTCTTCCACAATGGTAAACACTTCTTCTTCAGCTTCTTCCTCTACAACCGTTGCTTCATACACCATCGGCTCGATTTCCGTTGTTTGGTCGGTTTCGACGTTAATGTCGATGTTGCTGTCCACATGTACGTCGTCCGCAACGATATCCAGAATGTCGGTTACCTTCGGCGGTTCGGGAGGCGGTGGCGGCGGTTCGTCCTGACGGGTTATAGGCACAATTTCCTCCTCGACTGCTATTTGAGCAGGTCCCGTGTCCTCCTTTTCTTTCGGCGGAGCGCTTTTCCACTCGAAAGCGACAAGCACGGCTCCCAGCGCGATCAAGATACCTACCTCGATAAAGAGACCGCGTCTTTTATCCAAATTCGCTTTATCACTTTTCTTCAGTTCCATAACGATTTTTATTTTTTTAGGTGCGTAAAATTATACATTTTTTCATTGTCATACAATTAAAACATGTTTTTCACGAAAATATTTTTCAACATGTTTTCTTGCTTTTTGAAAACCAATCTATTGCAACTTGAACGTAATGGGGAAAGTGAACTTCACTTTTACCGCTTTTTCGCGTTGTTTGCCGGGCACCCATAAGCCCGAAGATGATTTTATCAGGCGCAACGCTTCATTATCCAACGAAGCATCCACTCCTCTCACCACCTGAACGTCGATAACATTCCCTTTTTGATCGACCACAAATTGAACAAGCACTTTTCCGGAAATTCCGTTTTCAAGCGCTATTTGCGGATAGTTCAGGTTGTCGCGGATGTATTCCCTGAATCCTGTTTCGGCATCCTTTCCGTTAAACTGCGGAGGGTTTTCCACTTTGATGAATATTTCATCATCGATGTCTTCCGGAATCGTCACCTTTTCAAACATATCGGTCGGTAGAAGGTTGGTTCCGTTATTTTCCCAATTAAATTCAATCAAGCCGTCGCCGACATCTATTATGTTATCCACAATTTCCAGATCAAGATTCGGTTGGGGCGGCGCCGGAGGCGGTGGCGGAGGTTCGGGAAAGGTGCGATGAACAATAATATCCGTAACATCCGGTATAGGGTCATTCACCACAACCGTATTCGACGAACGAGGGGCAACCTGCCACTCGAATGCTGCGAAGGCAAAGCCTAAGGCCAATAATAATCCCGTTTGAAAAAACATGCTGCGTTTTTTCTCGAGATTTGCTCGGTTACTTTTTTTGGTTTCCATATTCAAAAAAGTATGACACAATTTTTTTCGATTACCTGCCGGGTGGCGGTAATCGATGTAAGGAAAAATTCCGCGTATCCATAACCGGTTATCTTCACCGGTTAAGCAAAAAAACATCGGCGCCTGATAAGAACGACAAGGGTTTCAATGTGTATGTCCCTTCACTTATTCAACAAAAATCAAAAAGTGTGCCTAATTTGTGAAGAAATGTTAAAATAATCTTGGCGGAGCAAAAAATATTTTGTAAGTGTATTGATTTTATGGAAGTTGTGCGAAATAAAAATTTTCGCGCAACCTCCGGAATTGTTAATCGACCAGCGGGAATCCCGTATAAGGATGTAAGACTTTTGGAAGTCGTATTCCTTCGCCGGTTTGGCCGTTTTCGAGCAATGCCGCCACGATGCGGGGCAACGCCAACGCGCTTCCGTTGAGTGTGTGCGCCAACTGTATTTTTTGGGTTTGGTCGTCGCGGTAGCGCAATTTGAGCCGATTGGCTTGGAACGATTCGAAATTGGAAACCGAACTCACTTCGAGCCACATTTTTTGCGCAGCCGAATACACTTCAAAATCGTAAGTCAACGCCGAGGTAAAGCTCATATCGCCGCTGCACAGCTTCACGATGCGGTAAGGCAATTCCAATTTTTGCACCAGCGATTCGACGTGGTTCACCATTTCTTCCAATGCCGCGTATGACCGTTCGGGATGTTCGAGGCGAACGATTTCGACCTTATCGAACTGGTGCAGACGGTTCAATCCGCGAACATCCTTGCCGTACGACCCGGCTTCGCGGCGAAAACACGGCGTGTATGCGGTCATTTTCACCGGGAAATCGGCGGCTTCCAAAATCACGTCGCGGTAAATATTGGTAACGGGAACTTCGGCTGTGGGTATCAAATAGAAATTATCCGCCGTCGCGTGGTACATCTGCCCTTCTTTGTCGGGCAACTGCCCCGTTCCGAATCCCGAATCCTCGTTGACCATCAACGGGGGGATGACTTCGCGATAACCCGCGGCCACCGCTTGATCGAGGAAAAAACTGATGAGTGCGCGTTGCAGCCGGGCGCCTTTATCCTTGTATACGGGAAATCCGGCGCCGGTAAGTTTCACGCCCAATTCGAAATCGATCAAATCGTATTTTTTCGCCAAATCCCAATGCGGCAAAGCACCTTCGGGCAAAACGGGCATTTCGCCTCCCGAACGTACCGTTACATTGTCGGCGGCGGTTTTTCCTTGCGGCACCGAACTGTGCGGTACGTTGGGCAACAATACCAATAATTCTTTCAGCTTTTGCTCGGCCGCGCTTTGTTCGGCTTGCAACTCGGCTGTTTTTTCTTTCAACAGGGCAACCGCTTGCTTGGCCGGCTCGGCGGCTTCTTTTTGCCCCGATTTCATCAATGCGCCGATTTCCTTCGACTTGGCATTCATCTCGGCTTGCAGGTTGTCCGCCTGCGTTTGCATTTTCTTGCGTTGCGTGTCGGCGGCAAGCAATTGATCGATAATTTCTTCGGCACGAAATCCTTTGACGGCCAACAAACGAACGACCGCTTCTTTATTTTCTTCTATATATTTTATGGTCAACATATTTTTATAATGTTTGAGATTTCAAATTTAACGTTGGTTAATGTCCTGACGGACGCACGTTCGGCGGCATTTGCAATGCCGTCGAATAACATTGTCGAATTTGAAATTCGACGAAGATGAAGGGACTGTTCAAAAGTCAGTTTTCGGCTCGTCATTGCGAGCGGCAGCGAAGCAATCCTTTTGATTACCATAAGATTGCTTCGTCGTTCCTCCTCGCAATGACGTTCATTTTCGACTTTTGAACAGCCTCAACGCAATGCGACTTCCCGACATCCGGTCAATGATACGACAAATAACCTCCTAAAAACAAAAAATCTCCTGCAATAACTACAGGAGACCTTTTTATATTACGGTGTCTTGTTGTTACTCGGCAAAAGGAACAACCGACACGAACGACTTATTGTCGACTTTTTTCCGGAACTGAATGGTTCCGTCGATCAAGGCGTAGAGCGTATGGTCGCGACC
>JAVBRP010000271.1:0-12201 GCA_031547815.1 Bacteroidales bacterium
GCCGCCCGCCGAACCGGCACCCGCGCAAGATAACACGCCGCAAGAGCCCGATTCGCCCGTTCCGACCGACCGTTTCCCCGATATTCCTTTCGAAGTAGACGGTAAAGTGGAGCAGGGAACGTTGGGGTTGTAGAAATTCAAGATTCCGGATTCAAAATTCAAGATTCGAACTTTCCGAAAGCAGGAATTACCTGTTCTTTTATTGTCCTTGGAAACACTTTGGAAAAAATCGAAAAAGGATTGGCTTGATCCGGAACGGTATAATTACGCGAGCGATTCAGGGAATACTTGCCGGCGGTTGCTCATGTTTCGGAAGTGATTACAATATACCGAGAAGCATCAAAGCCTGTTTTTTTCAAAAAAAATGAAATTTGACTACCCCGTTCCGAATCTCAACCGTCATATTAATATCATGCAAGAATCGGAAGAAAAAGATACCATTGAACTGCGGTGGCTTTACCTGAAAATTGAACGATTAACCGGACAGGGCCTATGGGTAAAATGACGATCTGCAAAAATTAAAAAGGCGCGGCATGCCCTAACATACCACGCCGGGTGATAAGAATGTAAAGACTTAACATTAAAAGCAATAAGTCTTTACTAATTGATAATCTTAACATTGTAAATATATGAAAAAAAGTAATCAATTGAGTCGTCGGTCTTTTTTTAAGACGTCGACGGTGGGAGCGTTGGGAACAATAAGCATCCCCACATTCCTTGCAGGTTGTTCCAACCCTGCCTCGAAAGAGGGAAAACCGGAAGAAATAGTATTGCCCGAAATTCTAAAAACAGCGCCGGACGGGAAACCGCTGAAAGCCGGTTTGGTTGGATGCGGCGGACGCGGAGCCGGCGCAGCCCGAAATTTTTTAGATGCAGGCAACGGACTGCAAGTAACAGCCATAGGCGACATATTCCAAGACAGATTGGATATATGTCGGGAAGCGCTAAAAGCAAAAGGCCAAAACATCCCCGACGAGAATTGTTTCATTGGATTCGACGCTTACCGGAAAGTGATCGATTCCGACGTGGATGTGATATTGTTGTGTACGCCGCCTGTATTCAGGCCCATGCAATTTGATTATGCCATTAAAAGCGGAAAACATTGTTTCATTGAAAAGCCGTGTGCAGTCGATCCCGTAGGCGCCAAACAGGTGTTGATAACGGGAAAACAGGCTGCTCGCCAAGGCTTATCGGTCATCAGCGGCACCGTCCATCGTTCACAAAAGAATTATATTGAAACCTACCGACAAGTTGCCGGCGGAGCAATCGGCGAAATCGTAACGGCGCATGTATCACGTTTGGATAACTCACTGTGGCTCAAGAAGCGTCGACCCGAGTGGGACGACATGGAGTATATGATGCGCAACTGGGTAAGTTTCTGCTGGACATCCGGCGACTTTATTGTTGAGATGTTTATCCATGAAATAGACCTGATGTCTTGGTTCATGGGCGGCAAACCTCCCGTGAGAGCCGAAGCTACCGGCGGCCGTCATCGTCGCGTAACCGGCGATATATATGACTTTATCAGTGTTGAATACTTGTTCGATCGCGGAATGCGCGCTCACTGTACTTCGCGCCTGATTGACGGTTGCGACTATCTCTTTCAGGTGATGGTATATGGTACCAAAGGTTACACAAACTGTAAGGATACCATTTTTGACTTGGATGGGAATGCGGTATGGAAATACCCGATGCCGAAACCCGAAGATGAAGACCGGACATGGGAAGTACCCGATCCTTACGTTCAGGAACACATCCGTTTGATTACCGCCATTCGTACCGGAAAACCGGTCAACGATGTCGAACAGCATGTACAGTCGACGCTCATTGCCATCATGGGGCGCGAATCGGCATATACCGGTAAGTTTATTACTTGGGAGCAAATCATGGCTTCCAATCTAAAATTAGGCCCGGAAACCTATCAATTCGGTTCCGTTCCGGGAATAAAAGAAGAAATCCCCATACCCGGCGTTGCTCCTAAAGTTTGATACATGCGCTATCATCATCCGGTTGATAAGTAACAAATTAACCGGATGATGATAAGCCACGAAACATCTGTGAGCATGCCGGCATTTCAACCGGACGATTAAATTTATAAAAATCAAATACCTGAAATTTAAAGTATTGAAACAAGTGTAACATCATATAATCACTCCCTTAATCTAAATAAAAATGACAACAAGACGTAAGTTTCTTCGTAATTCGGCATTAGGAGTTGCTGCTGTTGCTGCTGCATCTTCTCATGTTCCGGCAACAGCTGCTCCGGTAAAACCACCTGTAAATAACGAAGCTTTCCGGCCTCTTCGTGTCTCTGTAATGTCCTATTCCTTTCGCGGTCTGTTCAAGGCAGGTATGATGGATATCTTTCATTTTTTCGAAACATGTAAATATCGGTACGGGTTACAAGCAGCCGATTTGTGGAGCGCCATGTTCACCGATACCGACGACAAATTTATCGACAAGGTGCATTCCGCCCTTGAGGATCGTCAATTGATCGTTCCAAACATTGCTGTGGATGAGGGGCATCTTTTGGCTGCGGGTGATGACGATCCCGCAAAACTTCGAGCAAAACAAGATCGCTACATGCAGGTTGCCAAACGATTGGGGGTCGGATTTATTCGTTTTGACGCAGGTCCCTACATGCTCAACGGTCGTAAGGAAACGGACGGGTGGACCAACCGGGAGTTCGATTACTTGGTAAAGCGCTACAGGGAACTTGCCGCATTTGCATACGACAATGGGTTCAAGGTAGGCGCCGAAAATCACTGGGGGCCGGAGAAATATTGGCCGAACATGGAAAAACTGATCAAAGCCGTAGATCATCCCGCATTTGCTATGTGTCTGCATCTTTATAACGGATGGCTCGGGACGCCCGATGAAAATTTGATTTCCGAGAAGGCTTGCCTCCCTTGGGTAGCCCATACGCATATTCCGTGGGTTTGCTGCGAGAATCCTGATTTGCCCAAACGCCTGTCGATCTTGCGCGATGCAAACTACAGCGGTTATTACAGCGTAGAACAGCCTTCGGCGAATAACGAATACAATTTGGCAGAAGTACAATTAGCCAAGGTCAAAGCCGTACTTACCTCTTGGAACAGAGGCGGCGACGGCAAATTGTATGATTTGAGCAAACGATTCTCATGGTAAATCGTACATCTTTTATTGTTTCGCTAAAAATAAGCGTCATGATATAACTAAAAACACATCATCATGCAAAGACGTAATTTTATCAAAACCGGCTTGTTGGCTACCGGCGCGTTCTCAATACCGTTGGCCGAAAATGAGATTTTTGCTGCCCGTAAAATTTCAACACCACCTGTTTCCGCAGATTTCAGGAAATCGATTGTGTTGAGAACGGTCGGCGTAGAAGGCTCTGTACTCGACAAATGTAAAGCGGTCAAAGAAGCCGGATTTCAAGGCATTGAACCTCAAAGCCACATGAATCGCGAGGAAGTGATCAATGCTGCAAAAGCTGCCGATTTGGCGATTACCGGTGTATGCTGTTCCACACACGGAGACGTACCGTTGTCGCATCCCGATGCCGGCATACGACAAAAAGGAATAGACGGGGCCATCGTCGCACTTGAAGATGCCGAAACATACGGCACCGACAGCATATTGCTGGTACCGGGCTTTGTGACCGAAACTGTATCCTACGACGAATGTTGGAACCGTTCTGTCGAATGCATCCGGAAATTGATCCCTGTAGCCGAAAAGATGAAAGTAACGATTTGCATCGAGAATGTTTGGAACTATTTCCTTTTGAGCCCGATGGAAGCATGCCGTTATGTCGATCAGTTTAACAGTCCTTATATAAAATTCTACTTCGATTGCGGAAACATCATGGCTTTCGGATGGCCCGAACAATGGATCAGAATTCTGGGCGACCGTATCGGCCGCATCCACATTAAGGAGTACAGCCGACAACCGGCAGATAAGCAAGGGCGTTACGACGGATTCAAGGCGCCTCTTACCGAGGGCGATGTCAATTGGTGCAAAATAATGGATGCTTTATGCAACAGCTATAAGAACGTGTGGTTAACCACCGAATACGGGAAGAACAAAACATTTGAAGAATTGAAAGATTTGAGCATGCGATTCGATAAAATTATTAGTTGTAAATAATATCAAAATTATTAATCTTTTTATTACATTTGCAATGACAATTTTGAAAAAAACCTATGAATTTGCATTCACTTTCCGAGATCACAGATCGGTCTGTATGTATTTATACACAAGATTTGATGCGACATTTGCGGAGAATGTGTCGATATAGTTATTTTAAATCAGGAATGTTACACTTTTTCGCGTATCGATTTAACAAATTCCGGAATTTTTCATATAACCGCTGTATTGTTTTACGCAATGCAGCATTTTTGTATCTGTCCTGACTATCGGGACAAAAACGGTTGTGTAATGGATTCGGTACCGGACATATTATTCATCAAAGCGCTGAAGAACGGCGATGAAAAAGCCTATCGTCAGTTATATACCCGGTATTACGACTTATTGTGCCGTTTGGCCTGTCAATATGTGCGGGATAACTTTCTAGCCGAATCTCTGGTAGGCGATGTGATATATCATTTCTGGGAAAACCGGGAAAGACTGCACATACAGATATCACTCAAGTCCTATCTGGTAAAAGCAGTGCATAACAGGTGTATCGATCATCTGGAACACTTACGGGTGAAACGGCAATCGGAACTGAAACTGACGCAACAACAGGAACAAAAGCAACAGGATTATGCTTTGGGGCTCGATTACCCGCTGGCCAAATTGATAACATTGGAGCTTGAAGAATCGCTTGCCCAAGCCATCGACTCGCTGCCTGCCGAATGTCGCGAAGTATTTTACCTCAGTCGCGTAGAGGAACTTTCTCATTCCGAGATTTCCGAAAAACTCGGGATTTCGGTCAATACCGTAAAATACCATGTAAAAAACGCACTGGTACGATTACGCGACCAATTTAAGGAATACTTGCCGATGCTGTTGCTCATGTTTTGGAAGTGAAGAAATCCATGAAGAATCAAATTCTGTTTTAGTTACAATAAAAAATGAAGTTTTGACTACCCCATTCCGAACTTCAACCGTCATAATTATATCCGTCATATTTATATCATGCAAGAATCGGAAGAAAAAGACACCATTGAACTGGTCATCGGTTACCTGACCGGACAATTGAACGATCAACAACTTAATGCGCTGAACGTATGGATAAAAGCCGACGAACGTAACAAGCGGTATTTCGACAATATGCGCGAGTTGTGGCTGGCCGCATCGGTAGCTCTTCCCGGAAAACAATTTAACAGGGAGGCCGCTTACCAATTGTTTATTTCGCGAACACGGAAAAAATTCCCGAAAAAACCTGCAAAAGAACGGCAACCCGCACATGTATGGTTTGTTCGCGTTGCAGCCGCGGTTGTGATCGGATTTTTGGCAGGAGTGCTTTATGTTTACCAAACAGACAAAACAGAGACATCGCCGCCATTGGCAGCGCACTTTGAAACATTTGTTCCTTACGGGTCGCGCAGCCGACTGATGTTGGCAGACGGTACCGCGGTATGGCTCAATGCGGGCAGCCGGTTACGCTATGATTCCGATTTCGGAAAAAATTCCCGAGAAGTGTACCTCGAAGGCGAGGGTTATTTTGATGTAACACAGGATACTGCCAAGGTTTTTGTCGTGAAAACCGATAAAATATCCATCAAGGCATTGGGAACATCTTTCAATGTAAAAGCATACCCGGGCGAATCAAATATAGAAACCGTGTTGATTGAAGGTAAAGTAAGCATTGATGACCGTATTGTATTGGAACCTCTCGAAAAAGCAGTTTATTCAAGGGAAAACAGTGACTTGATTATTGAAAAACAAACCCCGGAAAAACAGATACAAGGTTTGAAACCGTTACCGAAAAAATCTGTTTCCGCTGTCGCACAAATAGTAGAAACAAAGATAGATCCCGCAATTTATGCCTCGTGGAAAGATGATTTGTGGCGGATTGAAAGCGAAAGTCTGGGAAGTTTAGCCGTAAAACTGGAACGGAGATATAACGTACAAATTCGTTTTGCCGACCGGAATACGCAAATGCTGAGCATTAATGCGGTGATCAAGGATGAACCGCTGGAGCAGGTGCTGCGCTTTCTCCGTTTATCCCTCCCCATCGAATTCAAGATTGACGGAAACCGGGTAGTATTGAAAGAAGACAGGTACTTAAAAGAAAAGTACAGAGATCAATATAAACAAAAAAATAACTTTTAACCGGTCAGTGCCTATGGTAAAATGACGATCTGCAAAAAATAAAAAAAGGCGCGGCATGCCCTAACATACCACGCCCGGTGATAAGAACGTAAAGACTTAACATTAAAAGCAATAAGCCTTTACCGGTTGTTAATCTTAACTTTGTAAAAATATGAAAAATTTTAAACCTGCAACGCAACAAGATTATAATTTGACGCTGCAAAAATTTTTTACGATTGTGAAATACTCATTAATCCTTTTGTTTATTATCGGACTGCAAATATCCGCTACCGGTTATTCACAGTCCGGAATCAGTTTGAATGCTGAAGCGATGACTATACGGGAGACCCTGAAACAGATTGAAAAACAGACCGATTATCATTTTTTTTACAGTGATGATCTGATGTTTTTGGATCGAACAGCCAAACTCACCGCAATCAATTCATCCATTAACGAAGTTTTGGATCAACTGTTCGAGACTTCGGACTTGGGATACAGGATTTATGGAAACAATACGGTAATTGTTTCCATAAAAGAACGGTTGCAGGGCATTACCGTCACCGGTAAAGTTATCGACGCATCCGGTAACCCGATGCCGGGCGTAAACGTGGTGATCAAAGGAACCTCGACGGGAGTGGTAACCGATTTGAACGGCGCCTACTCTCTGCAATTGTCCGATGACAATGTCACTCTATCCTTTTCGTTTATAGGATATGTCACGCAGGAAATAGCGGTGGGCGACCGACGAAGTATCAATGTTACCCTGACCGAAGACACCCGCGAAATTGAAGAAGTGGTGATCGTGGGTTACGGCTCCATGAAAAAGGAAAACTTAACAGGAGCCGTAGCGCAGCTAAAAGGCGAAACTTTCGAAAACCGCCCCGTACAGTATATTTCTCAGGCATTGCAAGGACAGGTAGCGAATCTGAACATCCTTGCGAACACTTCTGCCGGTGGAGAACCCGGAGCTACACCGAATATCAACATCCGCGGTTACACCGGATTGGGAACCATGGGCGCACCGCTGATAATTATTGACGGCGTACAGGGTGGAGATATCAACTCAGTCAATATGAACGACGTGGAAAGCGTCTCGGTTCTGAAAGATGCGGCATCGTCGGCCATTTACGGTTCCAGCGCCCCTTTTGGCGTGATCATCATTAACACCAAAAAGGGCGGGCGAGATAAACGTCCTACCATCACATACAATAACTATTTCGGTATAGGCCAAGTGATCAATATGCCCCTTAAGGCGAATGGGTACGATTTTGTCAACATCTGGAACGAGGCAAGTGTAAATGCAGGCGTCTCGCCTCCTTTTTCCGACGAGAACGTTCAACTTGTCAAAGATGTCGTAGACGGAAAAATACCTCCATTCGTGTTGCAACCCGATTCAAGGCCGGGTACCGACGCATGGGACATGGGTCTTCAATGGGGTGATACAGATTGGTATGATTTTTATTTCAAAAAATCGACATTCCAACAACAGCATAATATAGGAGTCTCGGGCGGAAGCGAGAAGTCGAGTTATTATTTGGGGGTGGGTTATAGCGATCAAGACGGGGTATTCAATTTTGCCGAAGAAAACAGTAAGCAATACCGGGTTCGCGCCAATCTGTCGGCTGACGTAACCAAATGGTTGACCGCCGGTTTTCGCGGTAATTTCAGCAGACGCATATATGACAGGCCGTCTGATATGGGAAATCTTTCCGTTCTGAATATCAGCAGGAAATGGCCTAATTGGGCAACGCAGACTTCTATCGGGACGTGGGGCCTATCCAGTGTTGTAACCCCAATTATCGATGGCGGAAGGAACGTTACAGAAACCGATTGGGCGACATTGACCGGCGAATTTGTGATTAAACCGTTGCCGGGTTGGGATATTACCGGTAATTACACGTACAACGGCAATTATTCCGATCAATTGATACACTACAGAACCACGTACCAAACAATGCCCAGCGGGGCGCTTACGGTTTGGAGCAACTCCAACAATAAGGTCGAAAGAGCTTACTCAAAAAAACAGCATCATGCGGTCAATTTATTCTCTTCTTTCGAAAAAAAAATAGGCGACCACTATTTTAATTTGCTGTTGGGATATACGCAGGAACTCTACGACGACTTGGGTGTCACCGCAAGCAATCTGAATCTGTATTCAAATGATATTCCGTCTCTTACGCTCACATATAATCCTACACGGTCGGTTTCGGATGATGCAAACCAGTTGGCAATACGCGGAGGGTTCGGACGCATCACTTATAATTACAAGGAAAAGTATCTCGTCGAATTTAACGGACGTTACGATGGCACATCGCGTTTTCTGGAAGACGTTCGCATGAAGTTCTATCCCGGAGTTTCCGCAGCGTGGGTTGCCTCGAAAGAAACTTTCTGGGAACCGTTGCAATCGTACGTCAATTTTTTGAAGGTAAGAGCTTCGTACGGACAATTGGGCGATCAGTCATTCACGGGTCGCTATACTTTTTATCCTTCGATGGGAACCATACCTCCGACCGACGTTGTCAACAACTGGTATTTCAGTGACGGCAGGCAGTCTTATGTATCCAATGCCGGCATCATCAATCAAAGATTGACCTGGATTACCACTTCCACGCTCGATTTCGGTGTCGACTTAACATTCTTTAATCAAAGGTTGAATGTGAATTTCGACTGGTACAGACGCTTTGCCGATGACTTTGTGGGTCCGGCTGAAGTGTTACCGTCGTTGTTGGGAGCGAGTCAACCGCAAGTAAATAATTCGGCAATGGAAACGAAAGGGGTTGACTTGACCATCGGTTGGAACGATCACATCCTCAACAAAGAATTCCATTATTACGTCAACTTAGTGTTTAGCGACTTCAAAAGCAAAATCACTAAATTCCCGAATCCCACGGGACTGATCACTACTTGGTACGAAGGGCAAATGATCGGCGACATTTGGGGATATGAGACTCACGGGCTGTTCCAATCGCAGGCAGAAATAACCGCCGCTCCCAAGCAAACCCAGTTCCATTCGAATTGGACGCCCGGAGACGTCCGGTATGTCGATCGAAACGGAGACGATGCGGTTACACGGGGCAACAACACGCTGGAGGATCCGGGCGATCAGACGATTATAGGCAGTACGGCGCCGCGCTTTTCTTTCGGCTTGACATTGGGAGCCGATTACAAAGGTTTTGATTTTTCCGTTTTCTTTCAGGGAGTTGGCAAACGCGATTATTGGACCGAATCCAATCTTTTTTGGGGGATCAATCAAGGCGGAATATATAATACCTCATGGCAAACATTCAATCAAAATGACCGCTGGACACCCGAAACCCCCGACGGGTTCTTTCCTAAATATTACCACAGCAGCCAAATGACCAAGAACATGCAGGTATCGGATCGTTACCTTATCAATGCCGCTTACGTGCGTATCAAGAATCTGCAATTGGGCTATACGATTCCGGCGGACATCACCGGTAAAATCGGCTGCCGGCGGGCGCGGATCTTTATGAGTGTAGAAAACTTGGCCACGTTTACCGGCATGATCAAATCGTTCGACCCTGAATTTATTACCGATGCCGGTCGCGGCGGCGGGCAGATTTATCCTTTTCAGCGAACATGGGCCTTTGGTTTGAATGTTACTTTCTAAAGTTTTATGTTTCATCTTTAAAATACATAAAGAAATGAACAAGCAGATTAAATATATAATGATTCTCATTGCCGCGGCAGTCTTTTCTACGTCGTGCAATGATGACTTCCTCGAAAGGTATCCCCTCACGAACGTCAGTGATGCAGGTTACTGGAATTCGGCAACAGATTTGAAGCTCTATGCCAACAGATTTTATAATTCCTCCGGTGATATCACTTTCTTTCCCGTATACAACGATTGGTCAATGGGCCCTTTCGGGCAGGATGCCGATTGGGGCAGCGACACTCAGATTGCGCTCGAATACAACCGCCGGATGAATGGCGAAACATTAGTCCCTTCATCCGGAGGTGGTTGGGCGATAGCCAACTGGTCAACCTTGCGAAGTTTGAATTATTTCATGGCCAATTATAAAAAGGCAAACGATGCATGGGACTTATGCAAGCCCTATGTGGGTGAAATCCTGTTTTTCCGTACCATGTTCTATTTCGACAAATTGATCCAATTTGGCGATATTCCGTATGTATCGACCCTCTTGCAAAACGACTCGGAAATGTTGTTCGAAGGCCGTTTACCCCGAAATCAGGTGGTCGACTCCCTCATGCGCGACATGGATCTTGCCGTTGCGTATCTGCCGGCACGAACCGCCACATGGACAGGGCGGCTCAACAAAGAGACGGCCATGCTGTTGCAAGCAAGACTTGCTTTGTACGAAGGAACATGGGAAAAATACCATGCATTGAAAAATACCCCCTTTAAGGTACAGGGTTCCGATGGCAGCAAATTCATCCGAAAGGCAGCCGAAGTTTCCGGCGCTTTGATGACGCTTGCCGAATCGAGCGGCTTGACAGGTTTAGCCAATGTGGGTACGAAAGACGGATATAACCTGCTGTTTAACCGAAAAGATTACAGTACAAATAGCGAAGTACTGTTTTGGCGCAAGTATGAAGCAGGCGTCGTATACAATATGATTTCGGGTGGTTTGTATAACGGAGGCGGACGCGGTCTTACCAAACGTATGATTGACCTATACCTGTGTACCGACGGGAAACCGATTTCAGCGTCGCCCTTGTATCAAGGCGATAAGGATTTGAAAACGTTAATAACCAATCGCGATCCCCGCTTGAACCAAACCATCTGTGTGGACGACGGCAAGCACGTGGGATGGAAGCAACTTAACACTTTCTACACATATCCCTTTTTGACGGGAGAAGATGCAACAACGAGAGCACCTACGGGATACCAATTGTATAAAGGACATGACGGCGATCGAGATGAAAACTTTTCAAAAACAGCTCCAAGCGTCGGGATGATTTATTTCCGTTATGCCGAAGCCTTGCTGATCTATGCCGAAGCGCGGGCCGAATTAGGCGAAATCACCCAAAACGACATCGACAGAACCATCAATGCGCTTCGCACAAGGGCGGAAATGCCGGCAGAGGGAATGCTCAATATAGGCAACATCACTCCGGATCCTAATTGGCTGTTTCCGAGCCTCAGTCCGCTTCTGAACGAAATACGCCGCGAAAGAACGATAGAATTGGCATGTGAAGGTCGCCGCCGCGACGATATCTTCCGTTGGGCTGCCGCCGATGAACTCATTAAGGGTTATATTCCGAAGGGAGCGGTATGGGAGCAATGGAAGGATTATCCCGGAGCGCCTACGGAATTCTATAAGGCTTGGACCGATTTACTCGAATTCGTAGACGACGAGGGGTATCTTAACCCGTACAAGAAATTTCCGGCAGTGAGCACCACAGGTTACAATTTCAATCTCGGCAGGGATTATTTGATGCCTTTGCCCACCCAGGAATTGACGTTGAACCCGAAATTGAAACAAAACCCGGGATGGTAACAAACTTTCGGGTTTGAAGTGCAAACTTTCAAATTTGATATTTTGATATTGAGTACTTTACCGGCCGGGAATCATACCGGTTCCCGGCCGGATTTTTTCCGATCATACATCCGCCATTAAACCTTTTTTTGTAAATATTTGATTTTTAAAATGATCGCATTTCAAAATGGAAAGATTTTTATTTTTGTTGATATTCCCCGGCATTTGTTTTGCCCAAACACATCCTTATCAAGATTTGTCACACGACAGCAAAGTGTTCGGGCAACCGAGGTACTTCAGGTTATATTTGCCCGAAGACTACCGGCAATCGGCCGAACGCTATCCCGTGATTTATTTTTTACATGGCTATAAAGGACGTTATAACAAGGAACCCAACGTCAAACCCGAATATGACCTGCTGGGCGATTTGGTGAATAAATACCGGGTGATAATGGTCATGTGGGACGGAAATATGGAAGAATCGAATCCGGCACCGTACAAT
>JAVBRP010000337.1:0-15828 GCA_031547815.1 Bacteroidales bacterium
TCGGAACATGCCGTTGCAACAGCGATACCCGTAAATAACACAAGCGCACAAATCAATCCCCACAGTCTACCGTTTTTTTTGTTTAATTTTCTCATGATTTTTAAATTAAAGAAGCGACAAAAATATATTTTTTTTGTTTTCAAACAATAATTTCAAAAAAATAATTATCGAAAGGAGCGTGTGCAATATTTTTTCGCTTATATTTGTTGCCTGTATATACAAGTGATAAAAATTTCATAATCAACCGTTTAAAACACATCAAATGAAGCCTCACACCTTTATCGCTTTCGATCTCGGAGCGACCAGCGGACGCGCTATTGCCGGCACTTTGGCCGACAATAAAATTATTTTGGAAGAGATTTCCCGTTTCAACAACAGCATGATCACCGTCGGCGATCATTTTCATTGGAATATATTGGGAATTTACAACATTCTCAAAACAGCGTTAAAAAACTGCGCCGCCGACGGGAAATACCGTCCCGAATCCATCGGTATCGATACTTGGGGCGTCGATTTCGGGCTGCTGGCCGAAGACGGGTCGCTGCTCGGCGAACCGTACGCATACCGCGATCCGCACACGAACGGCATCTTGGAAGAATACTTCAAGTTGGTGCCGCGCGAAAAGGTATACGAACTCACGGGAATACAATTCATGCAATTCAACAGTCTGTTCCAGCTTTACGCCATGAAGAAAAACAAGTCGTCGTTGCTGGAAGCCGCAAAGGACTTGCTGTTCCTGCCCGATTTGTTGAATTATTTATTTACGGGCGTGAAAAAGGCCGAGTTTACGATTGCTTCCACTTCGCAAATTCTGAACCCCAAAACCATGACATGGGCGGGCGAACTTTTTGCCGCATTCAATCTGCCGCTTTCGCTCATGCAGGATGTTGTGCTGCCGGGTACGGTTGTCGGGACGCTTACCGACAATATCGCCAAGGAAACCGGTATCGGAAAAATACCGGTGATTGCGGTTGCGGGGCACGACACCGGATCGGCCATTGCCGCTGTGCCTGCCGAAGGCGACAATTGGGCGTATCTCAGCTCGGGAACGTGGTCGCTGATGGGGATCGAAACGAAAAAGCCTTTGATAGACAAGGAAACCGAAGCCATGAACTTTACCAACGAAGGCGGCGTGGAAGGCACTTTCCGTTTCCTGAAAAACATCACGGGACTGTGGCTGCTGGAAGAATGCCGCAGGGTGTGGGAACGCGAAAACCGGTCGTACGAGGAATTGGTGAACATGGCCAAAGCCGAAAAGCCGTTCCTGTGTTTTGTCAATCCGGATGCTCCCGATTTCATGAATCCCGAGAACATGGTATCCGCCATTCGCGAGTATTGCGGCCGCACGGGACAGAAAGTTCCCGAAACCGCCGGGCAAATTGTTCGTTGCATTTTCGAAAGCTTGGCCATGAAGTACCGCTACACGGTGGAACTGCTCAAACGGGTGTCGCCCCATCCGATCGAAAAGCTGCACGTGATCGGAGGCGGCTCCAAAAACGCATATCTGTGCCAACTTACGGCCGACGCCATCGGAATGCCGGTAATTGCCGGTCCCGCCGAAGGAACGGCAATGGGAAATCTGCTGGTACAAGCCATGGCATTGGGGCACATCAAGTCGTTGGCGGATATACGCCGAGTGGTGCGCAATTCGGTGGAAACCGAAACCTATTTGCCGCAAGATGCCGGCGCATGGGAACAAGCGTATCGGCAATTCCTTGACGTGATATAATTGGGGATTTTTTGAAAAAGCTGTGACCTGCGTGGCTTTGAAAGCCCGGCAGGTCAGGGGGCGGAACGGGCGCATCGGAGACTTTTCGGAGTGTACTCGAGCCTGAAACTTCAACCCGGTATCCTTAAAACAGCAACTCCGGGTCTTTGTAGCGATTGATTCCGAGATTGGTATATGCCGTCGGCGTTACTTCGCGGCCTCGCGGGGTGCGTTTCAGATAGCCTTCCTTGATGAGAAACGGCTCGTACACTTCTTCGATGGTTCCGGGGTCTTCGCCCACAGCCGTTGCAATGGTGGATAATCCGACGGGACCTCCGCGGAATTTTTCGATCATGGTGCGCAAGATACGATTGTCCATTTCGTCCAAACCATGTTTGTCGATATTCAGTGCGTCCAACGCATAGCGGGTGATTGCCAAATCGATGGTACCGTCGCCTTTCACTTGGGCAAAGTCGCGGACGCGGCGCAACAGAGCGTTGGCAATACGCGGCGTTCCGCGGCTGCGCGAAGCCACTTCTACGGCGGCCTCTTGCACGATGGTCACTTTCAGTATTTTGGCAGCACGAACGACGATTCCCGTAAGGACATCCGTATTGTAGTATTGTAAGTGACAGGTGATTCCGAAACGCGCTCTCAGCGGAGAAGTGAGCAATCCGGAACGGGTGGTGGCGCCCACCAATGTGAACGGGTTGAGCGTTAATTGTATGGATCGTGCTCCGGGACCTTTGTCTATCACCAAATCGATCTTATAATCCTCCATCGCCGAATACAGATATTCCTCCACTACCGGGCTGAGGCGATGAATTTCGTCGATGAACAGCACGTCGTTTTTTTCGAGATTGGTGAGGATACCGGCCAAGTCGCCGGCTTTATCGAGTACCGGGCCTGAGGACAGTTTAAGATTTACTCCGAGTTCGTTGGCTACAATGTTGGCCAGCGTTGTTTTTCCCAATCCGGGAGGGCCGTGCAGCAACACGTGGTCGAGCGCATCGCCGCGCATTTTGGCAGCCTGCACAAACACGCGCAGATTATCCACTACCTTCGGTTGTCCGCTGAATTCCACGAAACCCGACGGCCGCAAAGAACGGTCGATTTCCCGGTCTTCCTTATCCCAATTGTTGGTGCGAAATTCTAACGAATCAGACATATAATTTTCGTTTTCGGAGGCCAAAGATACAATCTTTTTTTGATGACGCCTTATCGGTTCGATAACGCGATAACCGCATCCGCAAATAAATTCTGACCGTTCACGTTATGAAAGTGTTCGCCGATGTATTTTTTTTTAATATATTGTTTTTTTAACGTACTTTTGTTTTTTTTCTAATGGGGAAAATCCCGTGAAACGCACTGAAATACAATCGATTCGTTATGAGTCAGACAAATAATCGTGTAACACAATTAGAGGACGAAGTCCGCGCGTTGAGAATACAATTGGAGCAAGCACAAGGAAGCATATTTCCTGTTAAAGCGCTGAACAACCTTTTCAGGTACGGCAAAGAGGTCGTTTTTTACGCTCTGGCCGACGAGCGGCTGACGGTCACGGAAATATCCGACAGTATATCCGTATACGGGTACTCGCCCGAAGATTTTACGTCGGGTAAGCTCGCCTGGCGCGACGTTCTCCACCCCGACGATTACGCATCCTTGCGCAAACTTGTTGTCAAAAGCCCCTTAACGGAACGTGCGGGTTTCGAGCATGAACATCGTATTTTTACCGAATCGGGCGAAATCGTATGGATTACATGCGTGACGGTTCCCGAAGCGGATGCGACGGGAGCGATTACACGTTTTTTGGTCAAGATCAAAGACATCAGCAGGCGTAAGCGCTACGAGGAACAGCTGCACGATGCCAACGAAAAACTGTTCGTCACGCTCAAAAGTATCGGCGAAGCGGTGATTCAAACCGACGCCGACGGATATATCGAGCGGTTGAACGGCGCGGCCGAGAAAATGTGCGGTTTCATCAACCTGAAAGCCCGGAATAAACCGTTGAACAACGTGTTTCGCTTCAGTTACGACGCCGATTTTTCCGAACCTGTCGATCCGTTG
Organism: Bacteroidales bacterium; assembly: GCA_031547815.1. GTDB lineage: Bacteria > Bacteroidota > Bacteroidia > Bacteroidales > UBA4181 > JAIRLS01. The sequence goes on from JAVBRP010000337.1 coordinate 3,779, forward strand.
AAAATGCGGGTGGAAACCTGCAAAATGGTGCAAGTTGACGAGATTTTCATGAAATGCGCCGCGGAAAATAAATCATACCGCGTTTCGTGCAATGTATCGCCTATTTTTATCGGAAAAAATAAGACCGAACCGACCGGCTATGTTCTGGTGGTGAAAGACCTCACCGCCATTTACGGTATGCTGCGGGCGGCGCAGGACAGCGAAGCGCGCATGCAGAAAAGCGAAAGCACCATTCGCGGTATTTTCGACCATTCGGCGGACGGGATGCTGCTGACCGACAGTGAAGGCGTGGTCAGAGAATGGAGCAGCGGATATGAGCGAATATCGGGGCTTTCCAAAGACGCCGTCATCGGAAAATACCTGTGGGATGTGGCGGTGATGAGCTTGCCGCCCGAAATGCAGGCAAGCGAAGAGCGTGTGAATTTGGAAGCGGAACTGAAAGAACTTGTGGGCAACATGCATCAAAAGATGATCTCCCGCCACGTGGTACACCGCAAAACGGGCGAACATCGCATTCTCGACATTCTTTATTTCCCCGTGTCAATGCCCGAAGAAACAATGCTGGGCGCCATCAGCCGCGACGTTACCGAAGAAGTGCGTTCGCGGAAGCGAATCGAGGAAAACGAACGGAAGCTCATCTCCGAAAGAGATCGCCTGCAAACGCTGGGCGACAACATGCCCAACGGTTGTCTCTACCAATTTACGCTCAACGCTGCGGAACAGCGAATGGGTTTCACGTATATGAGCCGGTCGTGGGAAAAAATTACGGGTATTTCGGTAGAAGACGCCATGAAAGACCTGAACATGCTCATGTCGAGAATACATCCCGACGATTTGCCCGTCTACATGCAGGCCTTTGAAGAAAGCCTTGCCGACATGTGCCGATTCAATGTCGAGATACGGTTCATTCTCGACCGCGAAACGACTCGCTGGGGCCGAATAACGTCCACGCCGCATCCGGACGGTCCCAATGTCGTTTGGGACGGGTTTATCGTCGACATTACCGACAACAAGATTGCCGAACAGAAAATCACCGCCGAAAAGGAACGCTTGCAGGCATTGGGCGACAATATGCCCAACGGTTGCCTTTATCGCACGGTTACCGATCCGCAAACAATGGATGTGAAATTCGTATACCTGAGCGGTACGTTCGAACACATCTTAAATATGTCCGCAGAAACCGCGTTGCAGGACTTTTCCGCCGTTACGGCAAAAATTCATCCCGACGATTTGCCCGGAATGATGCGAAACATTGCGGAGGCCGCTCAAAACAGAACCGATTACAACGAAGAAGTACGTTTCTATTATAACGATACCGATCTTCATTGGATACAAATTTCGTCGCATCCCCATATCGAGGCCGGTCTGCTGGTATACGACGGTTTCATACTGGACATTACCGATCGCAAAAGCGCCGAAAACGAGATGATCGCCGAGAAAGAACGTCTCGAAGCGTTGGGCGACAATCTGCCCAACGGTTGTTTGCTGCGTTTTACGCTCGACACGCAAACAAACGAGATGAAACTGGCCTACGTGAGCAAAACATGGGAGTCGACGATCGGCGTTTCCGCCGAAGATTCGTTGCGCGACATCAGCGTTGCTTTCGGCACGGTGTATCCCGACGATTTGCCCGTGTTCATGCAAAAAATCCGGGAAAGCGCCGCGACACTCGAAAACTTTAACGTCGAAACCCGCATCATTCTCAACAATGAGATACAATGGGTGAATGCGGCCACACATCCGCACCGGGAAGGGAATTTGATCGTATGGGACGGTTTCATCCTGAACATCAACGACCGTAAGCTGGCCGAACAGGCGTTGCTCGACGAGAAAAACCGCTTGCAATCATTGGGCGACAATATGCCCGACGGCTGTTTGTTCCGTTTCATGATGAACGTGCATACCCGGAAAGTGTTCGGATTCACCTATCTGAGCCGCACTTGGGAAACGCTGACGGGTACTTCCGCAGACGATGCCCTGGTCGATTTCGACAGCGTCCTTGCTCGGATACATCCCGACGACTTGCCGATATACGCGCAATCTGTCGAAGAAAGCGCCGACAAGATGAGCAAATTTGCTTTCGAATTCCGTTTCCGCCATGCGAACGATTATACGATCTGGCTCAAAGCCATGTCAAGCCCGCGCATGGAAGACGATATGGTGGTGTGGGACGGATTTATCGTCGACATCACCGAGCGGAAACTTTCGGAACAGGCGCTGATCGCCGAGAAAGACCGTTTGCAGGCTTTGGGCGATTATTTCCCCAACGGGTGCCTGTTCCGATTCAGCTTTGACGACGAGAACAGGACATTCGCATTCACCTACCTGAGCAAAACGTGGGAAAAGCTGACCAACATCGCCGTAAAAGACGCTTTGACCGACATCGACGTTGCCCTGTCGAAACTACATCCCGACGACCGCGAGGCTTTGGTTCGACGGATATGGGAAACATACGACAAGCGGCAGGAAAATTTCGATGCGGAACTGCGATTTTTCTATACGCCCGACGAATTGCGCTGGGCGCAGATTTCGACGCACCGTCATTACGAAAACGGGCAAATGGTGTCCGACGGGTTTATTCTCGACGTTACCGAACGACGGTTGGCCGAAGAACGGCTTGCGGCCGAACAGGCGAAACTGAAATCGCTTACCGACAATATTCCGAACGGATGTCTGTGCCAATTTGCCATCAATCCGCAGACGCAGGTGATGCGGATGGCCTATATGAGCGAAAATTGGGAGCGGATATTGAATTCGCCCGCCGATGCGTCGAAAGAAGACGCCAATGTTGTATTCTCCAAAGTGCATGAGGCCGATCTTCCCGAATTCATGGCCGAAGTCATGCGTACCACCATCGAAATGGTTCCGTTCAACGTGGAAGTCCGTTATCGGTACGCCGAAGACGATTTGCGCTGGTTGCAGGTGTCGGGCGCGCCGCATCGCGAAGGCGCATGGATCATCTTCGACGGCATGGTGATGGACATCACCGATCGCAAGAAAGCCGGCCAATTGTTGCTGGCCGAAAAGGAACGGGTGGAGACATTGGGCAACAACCTTCCCGACGGTTCGCTGTTCCGTTTCAAGACGATCCACGAGACGCAGGAGATGAATTTCGAATACGTGAGCGCCACTTGGGAACGAACCACGGGCGTGTCGGCCGAAAAGTCGCTGGAAGATGCGTCAATCGTCATGAACCGCATTCATCCCGACGATATGCCCGAACTGGGAGTTCAATTATACAACAGCTGCGTGGATTTGAGTAATGTGGATGCGGAAGCGCGCTACCTGCACCCCGACGGTTCCGTAAGGTGGCTGCATATCGCCGCGCACCCGCATTTGAAAGACGGTGCGGTAATTTCCGACGGTTTTATTCTGGATATCACCGACCGCAAAAAAGCCGAACAGGCGCTGCTGTCCGAAAAAGAACGCTTGCAGGCGCTGGGCGACAATTTCCCCAACGGCACTTTGTTCCGTTTCAAGATGGACATGCAAACCGAACAGATGTCATTCGATTACGTGAGCGGCACATGGGAAAAATTCATGGACACGTCCTGCGAAGATTCGCTGAAGGACATCCGAGCGGTGTTTGCCAAAGTGCATCCCGACGATTTGCCCGGCATGGTGGAACGCATCAACGAAAGCGCCACAACGCTGAATAATTTCAATACCGAAATCCGCTACATCCACAGCGACGGAACGCGGAAATGGTTCCACTTGTCGGCCCACCCGCACCGTGAAGACAACATCGTGTTCTCCGACGGGTTTATCCTCGACATCACCGAACGCAAATTGGTGGAACAGCAGCTTGCCGCGAAAACCGAAGAGTTGACGGCCGAACGCGATCGGTTGGAAATGCTCGGCAAAAATATTCCCGACGGATGCCTCTATCGTTTTGTGCTCGATACGCAAACCGAAAAAATGCACATGGTGTACCTGAGCGCCGCATGGGAAACGGTGACGGGCGTGTCGGCCGAAAAAGCGACGGAAGATATTACCATGGTCTTCGATGCGGTGCATCCCGACGATTTGCCGCGTCTGGTGGCGTCGATCCGCGAAAGCGCCGAAACCATGACGAACCATTATTGCGAAATCCGTATCAAGTATCAGGACGAGCACGAATACAACCGCTGGTTGCAGATGGCCTCGCATCCCCAATCGGAAGGGCGTCTCATTTCGTGGGACGGCATCATGCTCGACGTAACCCGGCGTAAGGAGGCCGAAGCTCAGGTGGTGGCCGAAAAAGAACGGTTGCAGGCATTGGGCGACAACATGCCCGAAGGTTCGCTGTTCCGTTTCAAAATGGACATGCTGACCGAACAAATGTCGTTCGATTACCTGAGCGGCACGTGGGAAAAAATGTCGGGCGTATCCGTCGAAGATTCGCTGGCCGACATTCGGAATGTTTTCGCCCGCGTGATGCCCGAAGATTTGTCGCCTCTGATGGCCCGCATCGTACAAAGCGCACGATTGCTCGAAAACATCGATACCGAAATACGTTATTGTCATCCCGACGGCAAAATGCGCTGGTACCAAATAGCGTCGCATCCCCACTTCGAAGAGCAGATGGTTTATTCCGACGGCTTTATTCTCGACATTACCGCGCGGAAAAACGCGGAGAAAGCCCTGTTTGCCGAAAAAGAACGCTTGCAGGCGCTGGGCGACAACTTCCCCAACGGGACGCTGTTCCGCTTCAAGATGGATATGCAAACCGAAGCCATGTCGTTCGACTACGTCAGCGGCACATGGGAAGAGATGCTGGGCGTACCCGCCGAAACGGCGTTAGCCGACATACGTACCGTTTTTGCGCATGTATTGCCCGCCGACTTGCCGCTTTTGATGCATGGCATCCGCAAAAGCGCCGACAAGCTGGAAAACATCAATGTTGAAGTACGCTACATCCACCCCGTGATGCGGGAAGAAAAGTGGTATCAAATATCGTCGCATCCCAGCCGCAACGGCAATATCGTTTATTCCGACGGCTTCCTGCTCGACGTCACCGCACGGAAAAACGCCGAACAGGAATTACTCTTCGAAAAGGAGCGATTGGAGGCATTGGGCAACAATATTCCCGAAGGGTGCCTTTATCGATTCACTTTCGATCCCGCCACGGGCGCCATGAAAATGCTTTACGTGAGCGCCACCTGGGGCGAAGTTACGGGCGTGTCGGCCGAACGTGTGCTGGCAGACATCGGCGTCTTCTTCGAAAAAATATATCCCGAAGATTATCTCCGCATGTTGGAGATCATGCGGGAAAACGCGGAAATGAAGTCGAATCTCAACATGGAACTGCGTTTCTTCCTGAACGGAGAAACCCGCTGGGCGCAATTGATCTCGCGTCCCCACGAAGAAGAGAATCAGGTGGTTTGGGACGGCATTTTGCTCGACGTCACTTGGCGCAAGGAGACCGAACGCAAGCTGCTGGCCGAAAAGGATCGCCTGGAGGCCGTGGGCAACAACCTTCCCGAAGGAAGCCTCTATCGCCTCATCCGCAACCGCGACACAGGGAAAATGTACATGGAATACGTAAGCGCCACTTGGGAAACGGTGACGGGGCTTTCGCCCGAATCGGTAGCCGACGGCATGGAGGCGTATTTTGACATTGTGTGCCCCGACGACTTGCCGCCCCTGATGGAAGCGACCGAAGAAAGCGAGAGGACATTGACCAATTTCAAGGTGGAGATCCGCGTTACAGACAAGGGAAAGGGCGGCTACCGCTGGCTGCAAATCGTGTCGCACCCGCATATCGACGGCAACAAGATGGTGTGGGACGGTATCATGACGGATATAACCCGCCGCAAAGAAGCCGAACGGGAACTGGAAACCGAAAAAGACCGTTTGAAAGCGCTGGGCGACAATATTCCCGGAGGATGCCTCTATCGATTTATCCTCGACACCCGCACGGGCCAAATGAGCGTATCGTACGTAAGCGCCACATGGGAAGCGGTGACGGGAGTTCCTGCCGACACTGCCACCTCCGACATCACGGCCGTGTTCGCCGCGGTGTATCCCGACGATGTGCCGCTTTTGCAACAAGCGATCGGCGAAAGCGCGCAAACATTGACCAATTTCAATTGCGAAATTCGTATTGCCGATCACGGCCGTCCCCGCTGGGTACAGATGGCGTCGCATCCGCATCTCGAAGACGTATTCGTTGTTTGGGACGGTATCATTCTCGACATCACCCGCCGCAAGGAAGCCGAACGGGAATTGGAAGCCGAAAAAGACCGTTTGCAGGCTTTAGGCGACAATTTCCCCGGCGGCACCCTGTTCCGTTTCCAAATCGAAGCCGAACAATTCGATCGGTCCGACTCGCAATTGTGGATGCAGCATTTGCGCCTTTCGTATGCGAGCGCCACTTGGGAAAAAATCAGCAACGTTCCTTTAGCCGACGCATTGCAAAACGTTTCGTTGCCGTTCATGAAAATAGAACCCGAAGATTTGGCAAGGATCATACCCGAAATGTACCGGAGCTTGATCGGTTTGACCGAATTCAATATCGAAATTCGCTACAATTACACCGATGCCGAAAAACGTTGGTTCCAAATAGCGGCCGTTCCGCGACGCGAAGAAGGCATGATCATGGTCGACGGATTTATTCTCGACATCACCGAACGCAAGAACATCGAAACCGAATTGGCCGTATACCGCGAGGAGTTGGAACGTCTGGTGAAGGAACGCACCGAAGAACTCGAAGCCACCAACGAGGAACTGTATGCCACCAACGAGGAACTGTACGCCACCAACGAAGAGTTTTCCGTCACCAACGAGGAACTGCACACCAAGAACGATCAGTTGCGCCACGAGATAGCAGCCCGTATGGAGATCATGAAGAAACTGGAAGACAGCGAAAGCAAAGTCCGCAACTTCATCCGTCAATCGTTCGAAGGCATCATGATGCTGGACAACGAAGGCCGCATCATCGAATGGAACGAAGCGCTGGAGCAGATAACGGGGGTTTCGCATGACGAGGCGCTGGGCAAGTACGAATGGGATCTGTTGAAAAATTACATGTCGGAAGAAGACCGCAAACCCGAAGCATTCGAGAAATTGCGTCAATCGCGGATGGAATATATCCGGAACGGCCGCGAACAAGAACCGATCGTCGAAGAATCGGTGCTGTATCTGCCCGACGGCAACAAACGCTACCTGCAAGCATCCATGTTCCCCATCGGCCTGGCCGAAACGTGCTTCTTCGGTCGCGTTCTCCGCGACATCACCGAGCAGAAGCTGGCCGACATAGAGCTGGAGCAATACCGCACGCAGCTCGAATTGATGGTCGAACAGAAGACGCAGGAAGTGGTCGTACAGCAAGAACGTTTAGTGTCGCTGAGCAACAACCTGCCCGGCGGCGTCATTTACCAGTTGATGGACAAAAGCATGACCGAGTCGTGGTTCACGTACATCAGCGGCTATTTTGCCGACATGTTCGAAATAGAAGCGGAAGACGCCATGGCCGACGTCACGCTGTTCTACAATTCCATTTATCCCGAAGACCAAGCCAAACTCGTCGAATTTTACAAGGTAGACGAATCGCAAAGCAACATTGATGTGGAATATCGCATCATGACCAAGTCGGGAAAAATGAAATGGATACACATGCGTTCGAGCCACCATTCCACCGACGACGGCGCGCGCGTGTGGGACGGGTTCATGATCGACATCACCGCCCGCAAGTTGGCCGAGCAGGAATTGGAAGACACCCGCCGCCGACAGGCTATTCTGATCAAAGTGCTGCAAATAGTGCAATCGGCCGAAAATCTGCCCGATGCCCTGAACATGTCGCTTTCCGGGATGGGCAAGCATACAGGCGTGAGCCGCGCGTACATTTTCGAAAAAAGCGCCGACGGAACCACCGTCAGCAACACATACGAATGGTGCAACGAAGGTATAACGCCCGCCATCGACAATTTGCAGAATATCCCGGTCGAATACATGCAACAGTGGTTCGACATATTCGACGGCGGCGAATTTATCTGCACGTCCGACATCCGAACGCTCGGACCCGAAGCAACAGAGGCGCTTTCCGCCCAAGCGGTGAAATCGATCGTCATACTGCCGCTCTCGGCCAACGGCGTCAATTACGGATTTGTGGGCTTTGACGAATGTTCCGTAAACAGAGAATGGAACCCGAGCGACGTGGAGCTGTTGCGAAGCCTTTCGCAAATCATTTCGACCACCACGCGCCGTTACCGCGCCGAAACCACCATGCTGTTGTCGCAACAAACCATGCGTACCGTGCTCGACAATGTGGATGCCAATATCTACGTGGCCGATTTCGATTCGTGGAACATCCTGTTTGCCAACAAGAAGATTAAGGAAATTATGGGCGAGGACATCGAGGGCAAGACCTGCTGGAAAGTGTTGCAGGAAGGCAAGACGATGCCGTGCGGCTTTTGTCCGAATCCTAAATTGCGCGATGAAAACAACAAGCCGACGGGGTTATACCGGTGGGAACATTGGAACGAAAATGCTAAAAAATGGTACGAATGCACCGATGCGGCCATCGAATGGGTCGACGGACGCTTGGTGCACATGGAATATGCAACCGACATTACCGATCGCAAGGCTGCCGAAGAAGCCGTGCGGCAGTCGGAAGAAATGTACCGCCAATTGACGGTTGCATCGCCCGACGCCATCGTGGTGTGCGATCCCGACGGACACGTACGATACGTGTCGTCCAAAGCGCTCGAACTGTTCGGCCTGACCGAAAATACAAATGTCGGAATATTGCGCATGTCGCGATTCATTCATCCGCACGACCGTCGCCAGGCATTCGGCATGTTCGGAAAATTGAAAAGCGACAATGTCACTTTCCTGCCGCAACTTTTGCTGGAACACAACGACGGTTCGGAATTTATCGGAGAAGTGTCGGCCGCCACCGTTAAGGACGCCGAAGGCAAAACAACCTCCGTGATCATGGTTATCCGCGACATTACCCGCCGCAAGATGGACGAAATGGAACTGATTCGCGCCAAGGAAAAAGCCGAAGAATCGGACAAACTCAAATCGGCATTCCTTGCCAACATGTCGCACGAAATTCGCACGCCCCTCAACGGCATTGTCGGATTTCTCCATTTTCTGGGTTCGGACAGCCTGTCGCCCAAGCGCCGCCAGGAATACATCAACGTGATCAACAACAGCAGCATTCAGTTGGTGAAGTTGATCGACGACATTATCGACGTGGCCAAGATAGAAGCCAAGCAGATGAACATTCGCCCCGTGCCGTTCCGCGTTAACGACCTGATGAACGAATTGCAGGTATTCTTTGAGACCTATCTGCAAGCCAACAACAAAGAACGTATCGCATTGATTCTCGACGATAGCGGATTTATCGACAAATGCGTCACTTACGTCGACCCCATGCGTTTACGCCAAGTGCTCACCAACTTGATCGGCAATGCCATTAAATTTACCGAAAAAGGATTCATCCGCCTCGGTTACCGACAATCGGCTCCCGACAAGCTCGAATTCGTGGTGGAAGATTCGGGAATCGGTTTGGCGACCGATCAGTTGGAAGTCATTTTCGAACGTTTCCGTCAGGCGGAACTGAGCAACAGCCGTCAATACGGCGGTACCGGTCTGGGATTGACCATTTCGCGCAGCCTCGTTCAATTGATGGGCGGCGACATGCGCGTGGAATCGACCGAAGGATGCGGATCGTCTTTCTATTTCACCGTATCGTATCTGCCCGTCGCCTCCGAAGACGAACATTTCTTCGACGAGGTGCCCGACGAAATATCGCATTCCGACAAACCGTTTACCGGAAAGGCCGTGCTGGTGGTCGAACCCGAAGTGATGAAGTATAAATATTACGAGCAATTGCTTGCGGTGCCGGGATTCTCCGTTTATCGAGCCGAAAGCCTGCAACAATGGCTCGATTTCATCAGCCAGACGAACCACATCGACGCGGTGATTGCCGACGTATCGGTGTTCGAGGGCGCCGAAAGCGACGAAATCAAGCAAATAAAATCCGTCCGCGCCGGCTTGCCGGTAATCGTCATCGTCCCCGAACAAAACGACCGATACCGGCAAATAATTCACGCCGGCCAAAGCAACATGACGCTTGCCGAACCGGTAAAATACGAAAGCATCATGGGGGCGATGAGAAGGTTTGTGAGGTAGTTTGGACAAACGGCCGCCTGCGTTTAGGTAAATGCAGGCGGCCGTTTGGGTAAAAGCACGCCTGCGTTTAGATAAAAGCACGCCTGCGTTTAGGTAAAAGCACGCCTGCGTTTGGGTAAACGGCCGCCTGCGTTTGGGTATACGACGCTAATGCTTCCGGATGTTGCGATACCGCATCAACGCTTCAAGAAAATAATAATCGGCATAGTTCAGCGGCACATCGATTTCCTGATTGTGCGGAATGCTTCCCACACAGTGTTTCAGAATAAAAAATCCGTTTTCGCCCGGTTGCGCCATGTAAGCCGGCGAGGATAGGGAAACAAGCGTTTGCTCCGCAGCCTCGAAATATTTTTTGCCGTCGGGCGTGCCGAAAGAAGACAATTCCAAAAGCGCCGAAGCGGCAATGGCTGCTGCCGATGCGTCGCGAGGTTCATCGGGAATTTGCGGCGCATCGAAATCCCAATACGGAACTTTGTCTTCGGGCATATTTTTTTGCGTCATCCAATAATGAGCGATCTTCTCGGCTTGTTCGAGGTAACGTTTGCAGCCCGTTTCGCGATAACACATCGTATAACCGTACAATGCCCATGCTTGCCCGCGCGCCCACGCCGATTCGTGCGCGTAACCCTGCGCGGTGTGGCGATTGCGGGCAACACCCGTGATGCTGTCGTAATCCACCACATGGTAACTGCTATAATCGGAACGAAAATGATTTTTCATGGTCACATCGGCATGTGAAACGGCAATTTTGTAGAACGACGAATCGCCGGTGAAACGGGTGACATTGAACAGGAGTTCCAAATTCATCATGTTGTCGATGATCACGGGATACTGCCAACCGCGCTTCCCCTGCCAACCCTTGTCGGCATCCCACGAAAGAATGCACCCCACGCGGGGATCGAAACGAGTAGACAGCGAACGTGCGGCTTGAATCATCACTTCCTTGTAATGCTCGTCGCCCGTGAGCCGATAGCCGTTGCCGAAGCTGCTTTGGATCACGAATCCCACATCGTGGTGGGCGGTGTTGTATTTGGCATCTTCGATGGCGTCGGTGAAACTGCGGGCCGACTTTTGCCACGACTCGTCGCGCGAATAGTCGTACATATACCACAGCGAGCCGGGAAAAAACCCGACCGTCCAATCGAGAATATGACGGATGTATTGAATTTTACCGTCTTTCACGGTTCGCGGCCCGAAGTTTTTGACGGTGTCGGGCGTATGCGCGATGGCCTCTTGCAATTGTGTCGATGCAAGCTGCATGTCGATTTTTACGAGGTCGCCGTTTTTCGGTTGACAGGCCGAAATGCCGACGGCTAAAATCAGCATCAAAATATAGGAATAATTCATTTTTGGATAAATTTATTGGTGTTGGCTTTTCAAATATGCATACGGCAAAGGCACCTTACTTCCGTCTTTTTTGTACGAAGGCATTTGTGCATCGACCGATGTCAGATAATCTTCCAATTCGCGGGCCAATTCTTTGACTTTTTCGGGCTGCAATTTAGCTGAATTTTTGTATTCGCCAATGTCTTCCTTTATGTTGTAAAGCTCGAAACGATTATCGAGATGAAAATAGATCAGTTTCCAATCGCCTTTCCGTATCGCGGACGAAGCTCCGATGCCCGGCCCGGCAGCGCCCCAATTGTTCGGATAATGCCAGAAAAGCGAGCGCGCCGGTTCCTTTCCTTTCCGGTTCGGTTGTTTCAGCAACGGAACGAAACCGGTTCCCGAAATCGGCTGCACGGTTTGCGGGTTGCGAATACCGGCCATTTCCGTTATCGTCGGGAAGAAATCCTCGATGATCAGATATTCGCTGCACACCGACGCCGGCGCGGTCACTCCGGGCCATTTCACGATCATCGGCTCGCGGATGCCGCCTTCGTAGGCCGATCCTTTCCCGCTTGCCAACGGGCGATTGTGCGTATTCA
>JAVBRP010000320.1:0-9551 GCA_031547815.1 Bacteroidales bacterium
GGGTTTAAAGTTTGAAGTTTGGGGTTTCAAGTTTAAAGTTTAAAGTCCAAGCGCCGGCACTTGTCATCAATAAAAAAAGGTTCCGAGTTACACAATCTTACGCAACTCGGAACCCGAAACTCAAAACTCAAAACTCGAAACCTTATTTCAGCCCCAGCTCTTTAACTATTCCCGCCAATTTATTGTCGAGCGCTTTGTTGACTTCGGCGTAATCGGCAACCGAAGGCAGCGGCTCTTTGACGCTGATGTAATATTTGATCTTCGGCTCGGTTCCCGATGGACGAATGGATACTTTGGTGCCGTCGGCCGTGAAGAATTGCAGTACGTCCGATACGGGCATGTCGATTTTTTCCTTCTTGCCGGAGGTCAAATCGGTGGTTATCAATTTTTCGTAATCCGACATTTTCACTACCGGCGAACCGACGATCGTTTTCGGGGGAGCGTTGCGATAGCTTTCCATCATGGCAAGTATTTCTTCGGCGCCCGATTTTCCCGTTTTCACGACCGAAACTCCCGCTTCTTTGTAAAAACCGTATTCGACGTAAATGTCCAAAAGCACGTCGAACAACGTTTTGCCTTGATCTTTCGCCCAAGCGGCAATTTCGGCAAAGAATGCGCACGACATCACGGCGTCTTTGTCGCGAACAAACTCGCCGCACAAATATCCGAAACTTTCCTCGCCGCCGCCGATGAATGTCGTTTTGCCTTCGTTCTTGCGAATGATGTCGGCAATCCATTTGAAACCGGTGAGCACGTCGTAGTACGGCACATTGCTCTTATTGGCGATATCGGCCAGCAATTCGGTTGTTACGATGGTTTTGACGATGTATTCCTTGCCTTTCAGCTTGCCTTTTTCGCCCCAGCGCTTGATCAGATAATATATCAGAATGGCGGCGGCTTGGTTTCCGTTAAGGATCACCCATTCTCCCCGTCCGTTTTTCACTGCAATTCCTACCCGATCGGCGTCCGGGTCGCTTCCCATCACAATGTCGGCATCCGTTTCCTTGGCTTTTTGCATGGCCAGATTCAGCGCGGCCGATTCCTCGGGATTGGGCGATTTCACGGTCGGGAAGTTACCGTCGGACACGTCCTGTTCGGGAATATGATAAATGTTGGTGAATCCTTTTTTGCGCAGCGCCATCGGCACCAGCATCACGCCCGTTCCGTGAATGGGCGTATACACGATCTTCAAATCTTTGTGGCGCGCAATCGCTTCGGGCGAAAGCGTCAACCCGACGATGGCATCGGTGTACGCTTCGTCTACTTCCTTGCCGATGATCGTGATCATGTCTTTCGGCCCGTTGAATTTCACCGATTCGATAGTCGTTCTGTTCACTTCGTCGATGATACCTTTGTCGTGCGGCGGAATCACCTGCCCGCCGTCGTCCCAATAGGCTTTGTAGCCGTTGTATTCTTTCGGGTTGTGCGATGCGGTGATCACCACGCCGCTTTGACATTTGAAATAACGTATGGCGAAAGAAAGTTCGGGCGTGGGTCGCAACGCTTCGAACAGATATACTTTGATGCCGTTGGCTGCGAAGATTCCCGCCACGGTTTCGGCAAACAGGCGGCTGTTGTTGCGGCTGTCGTGGGCAACGGCCACCTTGATTTCGGGCATGCTTGCAAAATTTTTCTTGACGTAATTGCAAAGCCCTTGCGTGGCCATCCCGACGGTATAAATATTCATGCGATTGGTTCCCGTTCCCATCAATCCGCGCAACCCTCCGGTGCCGAATTCCAAATTCTTGTAAAAGCATTCGATCAATTCCTCCGGACGATTGTCCGTCATGTCTTTCACTTTATCGCGAGTTTCCTTGTCGAAAGCATCCGAAAGCCATACTGCGGCTTTTGCTTTCACTTCATTCAACATCTTATCGTTGTTCATTTCGGTATATTGATTATATTAAGTATGCTTCAAAGATATAAAATTAGTACATCCGCCGGTAGCAAAAGTTTATTTTTTGTTCATATTTTTTTCAAAGATCGGTATTATATTATTGAACAGCAATTCCTATTTTTCATTTTCCAAGATTGATGAAAATTAATCGGCGGCCAATTGCTTTTCCAAAGTTTGAATCAATTCGTTTTTCGAAAGATTTTCGTACACAATCCCGTGGTCGGCTATGGAAATGTTGCCGGTTTCTTCGGACACGATGATCGCCAATGCATCGGTGTTTTCGGTAACGCCCAATGCGGCGCGATGTCGCAATCCCAAGTTGGCGGGCACGTTTCTGCTTTCGGAAACGGGAAGAATGCAACGGGCGGCATGTATGCGGTCTTTTTCGATGATGACCGCGCCGTCGTGCAACGGCGTGTTTTTAAAAAAAATGTTTTCCAACAAGCGGCTCGACGTGTTGGCGTCGATAACATCGCCCGTTTCGGCGTACACTTTAAGCGATGTGCTGCGCGTGATCACGATCAGTGCGCCCGTTTTCGATTCGCTCATGCGGATACAGGCGCCGGCAATCGATTTGATTTTTACGTTGGGAACCGTGTCGGGTTCGGATGAAAAAAACTTTTCGAAGCGCCATTTGTGCCGCGTCCGGTATTTGGTGCCGAGATTGACCAAAAATCGGCGAATTTCGGGCTGAAACAGCACTACCAAGGCAATGGCGCCCACGCTGAATACCTGTTGCAGAATGGCTCCGGTGAGTTGCATATTCAACGCTTTCACCAACAGCCAAAACAGAAAAATACCGAAAATAGCGATAAAAATATTGACGGCTACCGTTTCTTTGGTGAGCATGTACAACTGATACAACAGATACGCCACAAAGAGAATATCGATGACATCGGTGATGCGAAGCGAAAGAAAGGAGGACAATAACATTTTTGATTTTTGATTTTTGATTTTCGACGCACCCGGTTCGATCATTATCAAAATCGGTTCATCGAAAATCAAAATTATATGATGCAAATGTAATTCAAACCCGACGAATTAACAAAATCGAAACTTTTCTTATATTTGCGGTACGAAAGTTGTGATGTGTAAGAATAATATGAAAAACCTTCTTTACGGTATCGGCTTTACGGGCATCATCGTTTGGTGCCTTTGGGGTTGCGAAAAAAACGGCACATATTCCCCTATTCCCGAAATTCACTTCAAAAGTTTGTCTTTTGACAGCGTTAAAAACGATTTGGGAGGAATCGACCCGATGGTCGACTTAACTTTTTCGTTTGTCGACGGCGACGGCGATATCGGCGTACGGGATACCACCACGCTAGAGGGCCGAATCAGCAAGATTCATTATATATGGTATTACAAAAAAGCCGACGGAACATACGAAACGTATGCATTTAAGTCCGGGATTACCGAAAATACCTCACAAATTCCGTACAGCGAAGTAATGAATAAAGACGAAGCGCAAAATAAAACATTGAAAGGCACCATCGAGGCATTGCTGATCAGGCCAAGAAAACCTTACGAACCTTCGGATGTCGATACCATGCGCATCGAATTTTTCATCGTGGACAGGGCGAAACACAAAAGCAACATCGATTACACGCCCGATTTCAGCATTCTGAATATTGCCGCCGAAGTTAAATAAGCTGTAACGGCTCGAATCGGGCCGATCAGTAACGTTTCTTTCTCTTGCCCTTATCTTTGTCGTTCTTCGGCTTTTTGAAATCTTTTTTCCGATCCTCGTTCCGTTTTTTGTGTCTCGGCGTGTCTCGGCGCGAATCGTCCGACACGTTTTCTTCCACCACATTGACATTCAACGGGCGGTTGCGGTATGCCATTTTTTTAAGTTCCTGAACGACTTGTGATGTATATTGACTTCCGATCTCAAAATATGAGAATGTATCGAACATTTCGATTTTACCGACAGGCACAAAAACGCCCTGCGGCACCACTTCGTTCACCATTTCGATCAGGTTCGGAGGAACGAGCTTGTCGATCCGTCCCACATTGATGTACAAGCGCGTAAATCCGGGTTTCGAATTCTCGTGCGATCGGCCGACACGGTCTTTCTTCTCGCGATCGCGGTTTTCCCGATCCGTTTGACTGACAATGTCGATCGCATCCTTATAATAGCTCAGAAAACGATTGAATTCGAGCGAAACGAAGCGCTGTATCAACTCCTGTTTGTCGATCCACTCCAGCTTTCGGTAAATGGACGGCAAATACGATTCGATTTGCGTGTGATCGACCTCCACTTTTTCCACTTTGTCGATCAAGTGGAACAATTGCTTCTCGCAAATTTTCCGCCCCGTAGGCACATCGGCCGACTCGAAAGTCTTGTTGATAATTTTTTCGATACGGCGAATCAAATGCTTTTCTTTCAGATTGATGATGGCGATGGATATACCCGGTTTGCCGGCCCGTCCGGTGCGCCCGCTGCGATGGGTATACACCTCGGCATCGTCGGGCAGGTTATAATTAATAATATGCGTGAGGTTGTCGACATCCAGGCCGCGCGCTGCCACATCGGTAGCCACCAATAACTGTATGTTTTTGTTGCGAAACTTCTGCATCACGTAATCGCGCTGCGCCTGCGACAAATCGCCGTGCAAAGCGTCGGCATTGTAGCCGTCCTGAATAAGACTGTCGGCAATATCCTGCGTTTCCTTGCGGGTACGGCAAAACACGATACCGTAGATATTCGGATTGTAGTCGGCGATGCGTTTCAGCGTTTGGTATTTATCGCGCGCATGCACCGTGTAGCAAATATGTTTGACATGCTCGGCCCCCGTATTTTTTTTGCCGATGGTGATTTCGGCGGGGTTTTTCATGTAGTTTTGAGCAATGGCGGCGATTTCTTTGGGCATGGTTGCCGAAAACAGCAATGTGTTGCGGCTCTCGGGCACTTTCGCCAAAATTTCGTTGATGCTGTCCACAAAACCCATGTTGAGCATTTCGTCGGCCTCGTCGAGAATCACCTTTTTCACATGATCCAATTTGGCCGCCTTCCGATTGATCAAATCGCAAAGACGTCCCGGAGTTGCTACGATGATATGTACGCCTTTTTTCAAGGCATTGATCTGCTGTTCGATACTTGCGCCGCCGTATACGGGAAGAATGCGCAAATCGTCGATATATTTGGCATAATCCTGCAAATCGTCGGCTATCTGCACGCACAACTCGCGCGTGGGCGACAATACCAATGCCTGCGGATAATTCCGGTCGAGGTCGATTTGCTGAATCACCGGAACGCCGAAAGCGGCCGTTTTGCCGGTACCGGTTTGCGCCAATGCGACGATGTCCGTTGCGTTTTCGAGCAACAACGGAATCACTTTTTCCTGAACGGGCATAGGTTGTTCAAACCCTAATTCATACAACGCTTTGAGAATGGAAGGCGAGATGTTTAAATCTTCGAATGTGATCATTAAAAAAGATAAAAGGTGAAGTGATCGACAGAACAAATTATTGATTCTATCGAAAAAAGAAGGCGCAAAGGTAATACTCCCAAATCAATATGCAATTATTTTTTATATGCAAAATCATACCGGCTTCAGCCGAACATGTTTCTTATCATTTTTTACCTGCTTTTTTATCCGTTTTCCGATATTTTGCGTACGAAAAAAGGCAAACCGCACGGTCTGCCTTTTTCTTTATTTTTTGACGAATTGCCAAACGCTTATTTGCATTTCAAGGCTACTTCGATTTGGTATTTTGCGCCTTTCAGGAACGGCTCGTTTGCTACTTTTTTGAAGTTTTCGCATGCTTTTCCGTTGTCTTTTTTACCGGCATAAGCGGTTCCCAATTCGTAATACACGCCGTCGGAAATTTTGGCGCCTTCGCCCATGAGTTCTGCGGCTTTTTCTCCGTTGGAAATGGCGTTATCCCAATTTTTCTTGCTGTTGTAGCATGAAGCCAACGCATAATATGCGGTAGCATTGGTGTTATCGACTTCAATGGCTTTGCTTAACATGGGTATGGCCGTATCCCATTTTTGAGCGTTCTTGGCTTGCGCTCCGGGCACATAATAATAATTGAAAAGTTGTGTTTTCGCTTTTTTCGCAACAGCGTCTCCTCCCTTTTCAATGGCGAGTTTATAATTTTCCGACATCAATGCTTCATTCTTTTGCATCTGGTAACTTGCTCCTCTCAAAAAGTAAGCATCGCCCATATCCGGGTCGCGTGCAACAACTTGATCCATTGCTTTAATAGCCTCATCATACTTTTTGGCTTGAAAAGCCGATGCTCCCATAGCGTAATATATTTGCGGAAGCGGTTTTTCAGCGTCTTCTTTTACTCCGGGATTTTTATATTTATCGGCTGCCGCTATGGTGGCGTCGAAAGCTTTTAATGCTGCGGCATAGTCTTTAGCATCGACGTATTTTTTAGCTTTTTGCAAATAGAAACCGGGTAAATTCGCCTCTGCCTTTTCTCTGATCTCATCGGCTTCGGGGCCGACTTTTTTAGAGATATCCACACATTTTTCGAGTCCCGTAATAACACCGTCCAAATCGCCGCTGCTCAACAGTTCGCTTGCTTTATTGTAGGCTTCGGTTGCTTCCTGAAGCGTTTGTGCCGAACCGACGAGCGTGAACACGAACAATGCCGCTGCAATACTCAATAACTTGATACATTTCATGGTCTTAAATTTCATTATTTTTGATTAATAAACGACAATCGCAAAATTACGTGATATATGCGATTTATGCAAAAAACATTTCCCAAAAAATCAAAAAAACTGCACAAAGCACTATTAATCTGATATTTTTATCAGGTGTTGCGATAAGTCGTATATCGAATCGAATCGTACCTCACGGCCGTTTCGGCGCAGTGTCCAAAAAAAGGGTTGTCCGTCCGAAACAACAATTTCCGAATCGCTGTTGTTCAACACTTTATGCACCGAAAAACCCAAACGCTCCAATGCTTTTTTTGTCCAGAAATATGCTTTGTCGTTGCCGGAAAGATGAACAACACGGGTATCCGACCGCCGGATTTTGAATTCTCCTTTGTTTTCGTCAAAATGCAGTTTTGTACCTTCAAATACGCGCGAAAGACGGCGATTGAGCACCAAATCTTCGGGTGCGCCCTCGTAGAGCGTATTGTCGACCATCAGCCACAGCTTGTCCGCTTCCTCCATGGCAATGTTCAAATCGTGTGTCGAAAACACGATCGTTTTCCGCTTTTCGCGCGTCAGGCGATGCAGCAGCCGCACCACTTCGTATTTGTTGGGCATGTCGAGAAAGGCGGTCGGCTCGTCAAGCAAAATGACGCCCGTGTCCTGCGCCAACGTACGGGCAATCATTGCCCTTTGTCGCTCGCCGTCGCTTATTTCGTACAAGAATCTGTTTTCGAGCGGTTTGATTCCGACCATGCGCATCGCTTCTTCCACCAAAACCGCATCCTGTTCCGATAGTTTTCCGAACCGGCCGGTGTACGGGAAACGTCCGAAAGAAACGAGCTGCCGCACGGTAAGATGCGAAACGCCGACCGATTCGGTGGACACGATGCTCAGCAGCCGGGCAAAATCGTTCCTCGAATACTGCTCGATCGGTTTTCCGTCGATCAGCACGTTGCCCGATACGGCGGGTTGCAACCGGGCAACGGTACGCATCAACGTGCTCTTTCCCGTTCCGTTGCGACCGATCAACGCCACCAATTCGCATTCGGCGGCCGAAAGGTTCAAATCGCTCAGAATGGCGCGGCGGTGATAACCGACCGAAAGGTGCGACATTGTGAGATAATTGGTTGGCTGCATGACTTTTACCGAATCACGGATCGTACTCAATGTATGAACAACAGTTTGGTAATGTGTGTTTTGGAACCGTCGTCGTTGGTGCAGAAAACCAGATAAACGCCGGTAGCCACTCTCCTGCCCTTTTGGTTGCGGCCGTTCCAAACGGCTTGACCTCCCAACGTACGTGTTTGGTACACCAAATTACCCGCCGCGTCGGTGATCTTCACGTCGGCATCCTTAATCAAGCCCGTAATGGTGATTTCGCCTTGAAATTCGGGCCGCACGGGATTGGGGAACACGTAAACGTTGCCGAAATCGTCGCCGCTCGACACGGCGTCGCTTCGATAAGATATGATGCCGTAGTCGGTCGCAAAAAATACTTCGCCGGTTTTGTCGTTGATGGCAATATCATGTATCTTGTCGGAAAACAAAGGGCTGTTCTCTGCGGTAAAATGCTTCACTTCGCCCGTGTTGTTTTCTGCAATGAGAAACGCGCCACCCGTTTCGGTTCCGAACCATTTGCGATACGCCCCGTCGACGGCTACGGACAATACGTTTTCCGAACCGAGCAACGCATACAAGTGGCTCGGCTCGTCGGTTCCCGTCCGGATGGGATGATCGCCTTTCGTTCCTTCGCCTTGCAATATGATCGAAGGCTTCTTGTAATATACGGGGCCTTGCGTTGTAGCTACCCAAATAATTCCTTCGGGAGTGTTCACTATTTGATTGCTTTGGCTGATGGGAGAAGTGCTCGTGTAATTATACGGGTAAAAACGAATCGTTCCGTCGCTTTGCCCTTGTTCGGAAGCGGTTTTGTTAAAAACCCATAAACCGCTGTTATACAATGTTGTCCAGATTTGTTGGTTGCTGTCTTCCGTAAATCGCCCCATTGCGGAATTGGTTTGCCAAGTCGGGGTTTTCCATTGTCCCGCCGCTAAAATGCTCGCATGTCGGTCGTTGCTCACCCACAACTTATTATCTTTGTCCATCAGCAGGCCGCCGCAATACACAGCCCCTGTGTCATCGGCCTTCAATGTACTGTTTGCCTGTGTATAATGAACCGGTTGCTTTCCGTCTTCAAATACATAAACACCTCCACCCCAAGAAGATACATAATATATATTCGGTCGATCCGAAGCAATGTCAATATCCGTAAAATCGTAAACACCTTGAGGACTGATGTTTATCCATTTATTTCCGTAAAAAGTATACACTTCTCCCCTGCGATTCAACGGTTTACCGACATCGTCCCTACCGCCCGTCACCGCCAGCAACCGATCGGATTTAAAACGGAAAGCCCCTGTGTGATTGGACGACGGCCCATTAAGCAAATGAAAAGAAAAAGCATTCGCCGGCGACCGACGCACCAAACCTTGTCGGTTGTCGGCAATCCAATACGAGCCGTCCTCGCCCGTCGTTGCATCGAAAGCAAGCACGGAAGCATCATTGTCATAAGCAGTTATCCTGTCCCGTAAGAGATTCGTATCCGTACCGTAAGTCAAAACCGCACCGGATGCGCTCACCAGCAAACGATCGCCGGAAACGGTAAGTCGGTGAATATCGCCGGTTGCGACGGGAAGCGACAACCCGCTCCATTCTACCCCGTCGTATGTAACTAAATTATCACTTATATCGCAGGTATACAATCGATTACCCGAAGAGACGATTTGTGTAAAGGCCAAATTGCTGTTCGGCACTTCATTCACTTTTTTCCAAGTCGAAAAATCGGTTAATCGGACACTTTCGGCATCCGCTTTTTTAATGCCTTGCGCTGTTGCCGCGTAAAAATTTCCGCCAAATTCGGTCAACGCATAAACCGTGACGGGAACCCCGCCGTCGCCGATAACATAAGTATCGCGAACTTGCCGTAATTGCAAATCGATCAACACAATACCGAACGAGCATGAAAGATACGCC
>JAVBRP010000308.1:0-3769 GCA_031547815.1 Bacteroidales bacterium
CCCGGCCTTGCGCAAACACCTGCAAGGCGGATAACGATAAGGTGATCGCTATGACAAACACTTTCCATAGACATTTTTTCATTTTGTTTAAAATTAAGTTGATGAAGATTAAAATTGTGATTATTTCATTTTATAGGTAAATTCTTTCGGTCGCGCCATATTTTCGATGTACACATTCCCGAAACGGTCGGTCACTTTTATCACGAGCATCGAATTGGCGCTCGATGCAGTTGCTTTAAACAGGTTGGTGGTAGCGATCGTGGTGAATGAAGATGTCGGTTCGGCATTCACATTCAATCGCTTGGCTTCGTAAGATATGATATGCAAAGGGTCGTCGGCCGATACGCGCGTAACCGTCAACGGCACGGAGTTTTCGCTTACCTCCACTTTCCATTGAGAATCGTATCCCCAAACATTGATCAGTACTTCGTTACCCGAATTGGAATTGGCATATTCGCCCGCATAAGTGGCCACCTTCGGGGCAAAAGTCGTATTTGCGGCGGGTGCATACTTTTCGGCCGTGATGTGAACGGTATTCAGGTCGTACGCTCTGAATTGATAATTCTTATCGTAGCCGATGCTTTTATAGTGCCATTTGATATCGGTATTGTTGAATTCGAATACGCCGTAGCCGCCCGGCGAACCGTCGCGGCAGATATGGTTGTCGGCATAGCCGTTGCGGCCCGTCCACCACCATGTGGCGCAAACCGCCGCAATATTATGTTCTATCAGCGAAGCGGAAGCCGGCACCGTGTAATTCACGTGCGTATGTCCGCTCAGAACGTGCACGTTGGAGAAACCCGCGAAGCAATTGATCAGCTCCTGACCTTTCGTCAAGTTAACGGTGACACTGTTGTTTACGTTCGGCCTGCGGTACAAGGGAATATGCATGGCCAGCACAATCGGAGCGCTTTTATCCGTAATGGTTGCCAAGTCCTTTTTCAACCACTCGATCTGATCGGCGGTGACCACGCTATTATATTCGCGATCGCCGACCACGCCTTGAGCGGCGCCGACATTGGTATATTCGGTGTCGTCGAGCACCACATAATGCACCTTACCCAAGTTGAACGAATAATAGGTAGGCCCGATAACGTTTTTGTAAGCCTGCTCGGCCAACCAATCGCCCAAGCTATACGGGTCATTATCATGATTTCCCATAGCGTTGAAAACCGAGCAATTGATTTTGTTCATCCACGAAATGTAATCGGGCAAGGCAAATTTGTTGTCGTACCAATACAAATCCCATGTCATGTCGCCGAGCATCAAGCCGTATACTTTCGTTCCGCTTGCCTTGTAACCGTCGATAACGGCGTTGGCATCGGTCAGGAACTTGCCGAACTGGCTCAAATCGTCGTTCCGGTTGGCCAAATGCAAGTCGGCCATAGCCATAACGACATGTTTTTCGTTATTCACGGGCATCAACGAGAAATCCTTTTGTTCCACGGCAGTGCCGCTCACCCGTCTGAAAAATTGCGGAGCGTTCAAGTCGTTGGTCACTTCGTAATTTCCGGGAACGGATATAAACACAAATCCGCTTTTCTTCTCGGAAGCCAAGTAATAAATACCGTTTTGATCGGTTTTGGTTACCAGATAGCCGTCCGAAACAACCACATCCGGAACACCTTTGCCGTTGCTGTATACCACTCCTTTGACGGTCATGCCTTCCTTGTCGGGAATATTGGTATTGATGCCGACATTAAAGGTGGTCGAACCCAACGAAAGTGTGTTTTCGCCTCTCACGACCGATATTTTATACCTGCCGGTTTCCACGCCTTCGGGCAGCGTGAAGCTGACCGACTGTTCGGTTACGGCCGTCACGTCGGCAACGTATGTCTTGTTTTCGTCGGTCGACAATACCAGTTTGATTTTATCTCCCGTTTGAAACCCTTTGCCGGTAAGCGTAATGGTGCCGCCGGAATAGGTGTTGATCTCGGAAGGAATGGATACTCCCGTGATGTTGATCTCGTTTGTCCCGCCCGGCTTATCGTCCGAACTGCAAGCGACGGAAAAAATGAACATCACGATCGTTATTCCGATCGAAAGTAATTTCGATATTCGATACTTTTTACTCATATTAAAACTTTGATTCATAAAACATTAAATCAATAAACAGGCAGCCGTTTTTTTTCGCACACGGGAACGGCGTATTTCTTTTCCTAATACTCCAGCGCGCTCAACACCTCCTCGGGTGTTCCGCCTTGTTTTCCTGCAGGGCGAAGGCCTTTGGCGTGATTAAAGTCGAGCGTAAGATCGGCGCGATTGGTGATCATGCCGTCCTGCAACGGTTTGCCGCCGGCATAATATTTCTCCATTTGCTCGTCCGTATCGAACGAGTAGACGTTGGATTTAAGACCCGCTGCATGAAGCCTTTGCGAGAACATCGGTGACATGCCGTCCTTTGCTCCGTCGCCTAAGTTGGAACCTATAAATTGCGCGCCCGTCGATTTGGCAAATTCGATTATCTCGTCGCACGACGCTTCGGTTGCGAAATCGTTCTTGCCGCCTACAAGGAAGCTGCACAATACTTTGCCTTTGAAAACTTTGTGAAAGTTCGCCATTCCTTCGCGCGAAAATGTTTGCACGAGAATCTTTCCGCGGGTTTTCCCGATGTTGACTTTTCCGTCGATATACGCCGGCTCGTTTTCGCCGACCGGTTCGCCTTCCGTGATATTCCAACCGAAACGGGTCAACATGTCGTATACGTGTTGCTCCAAGCCGGGATAGGTTTCGGGGGCTTTGGTTTCGATATACACGCCGGGGCGATTGCCGTTGTCGGCGGGGTCGGCTTCGTATTCGAACGTATATTCGCCCGATTCCGATTTGCTCAAAATTCGTTTCCCTTCGGCGTCGCGTTTGATGCGCTTTCCTTCGGCAATGCGGAATACGTCCTCGAATACGAGTACACGCTGACCGACAAAGCTTTCGCGTGCGCGATCGGGATTTTTTTCGTTGAACCGGACGCCGGCATCCAACAGCATGATTTCCTCGAAAGTGAACGATTCCACCGGGTCTTTTTCCCTTCCGGGAAATTTAACGGCCACATCGGTGGTGCGGTTGAAGGCGGCGTCGTGCATGATTACCGGTACGCCGTCTTTCGAATAGCGAACATCCAATTCCACATAATCGGCGCCGGTGTTGCGCGCCCAACGGAATGCGGCTTCGGTCAGTTCGGGCGCGTGATAAATGGTGCCCCGATGCGCAATCACAGCGTTGCTGACCATGTATTTTTGAACTTTCGCGGCTTCGGAAGACAGCCCGTGTTTGTTTTCGCAAGCGACAAAAACGACGGAACATAAAATAATGATAAGGTATTTTCTCATTTACTTTTTGGTGACGAGTGACTTAGAATTTTACCCTTAAACTTGAATTTTTAATTTTGAATCCGTTTCGAAAAGCCTCCGTTGCGCTGTCTTCACCCCCGACCCCTAAAGGGGAGTCTCGGTATACCGCGCTTTGCGAAAGTCCCCTTTAGGGGATTTAGGGGTAAAAATGACTTTTCGGAACGAACCTGAAACTTTAAACTTGAAACCTGAAACTTGATATTTATTTCGGATTCGCTTTATTCTTACGAATTTTCCATTCGGTGGTTCGGAATTTGACGTTGGAATCGGCCGTGTCGTTGCATTTGACAATCAGCGCGCCTTCTTTTTCCCAATACGATTTCACGGTGTGACCTTTCATCGGTCCGTCGTCGGCGCCGCGCACCGTTTCGTCGTCGGGGTTCACCACCATTTTCAGACCGTACGATTCGTTGATCATATCCATG
>JAVBRP010000075.1:0-5360 GCA_031547815.1 Bacteroidales bacterium
CGAACGCAGCACGTTCAGGTTGAACAGCGCGGCTTCCTTCACCTCATCGGGGATGTCGCTTTTCACTACGGCATTCACAAAATCGATCGTTTTCTTTTCCAACGCGGGCAAACGCGGAACGGTCTTTTCGGCAGCATCCCAAGCGTCTTTATATTGGCGGGCGTAATAATTTCCGAACACAGTTTTGTCGTGATTCGGATTTTCCCAAGCCACCCATCCCAAACGGTTCGGGAAATGCCAAGTGATAAAGAACGTAAATGTCTTTTTGGCTCGTGCGCCGATGGTCTGTTTCACCGCCAGCGAGGCCATGAGATCATTGTCGGCCGATACGGTTTTTTCGGTCAGCGCGCCGTCGGCCGAAAAATCGTCCCAAAAGTCGAGAAGCGCGTTGGACCACGCATTCGGTGTAGATGAAGTGCGATACGACACTCCTTCGCGGGCATTGGTCGTCAACGCTATGGTTCCCCAAGCGGCATCGTCCTTTTTCACGTTGTCCGAATACATATAAATGCCGCGAATATCGGCGCTTTCGCGATACACGTTCGTATTCTTGTCGGCGCCCGTCGGTATGTAATCGCCTTTCCAATCGATTCGAAAACGCGAGCCGTCCTGCCCCACAAAATTGCGCATGTTCCCGCAAACGGCGACTTCCAAAGCATTGTCGGAAACGTTTTCCACTTCGCAGGAAAGAACGGCAACGGGAATGCCCGAAGCGTCGGCATCGCCGGGTATCAACGGGTTGAACGCTTTGATGCGCACTTTTATCGGCAGATTCCGGTCGGAAAGATTCACGATCCCGAAAGGATAAGCGGCATCAAACGAAGCGTTTTCGAAGCGGGGAACGCCGTGATGATTCACCGGGCGGCCTTCGTAATGCAGATATTCCGCAGGATGAATCGGGCCGATCAGTCCACGTGTGACGGCCGGCTTCCCTGCGGATTTCACCCAAACGGCAAAAAACGGCGCGTCATTGCCTTTGGTAACGGTGCTGTAGCCGACGTCGGGCTTGTTCTGTATCTCCCAATCGCGCAGTTCGCCGCGTCCGCCCAATCCGACGACACCGGTTCCGATTCCGCCGATCGGCAAAGAAATGTTATACAAATGATCGCCGTCGTAATGTTTCAGCGTCGGCCATTCGGCCGGGCTCCATTGCGCGCGCGTCGACAGGATCGAACAAACGATCAGGAAAGAAATAAGATGACAAGTTTTCATCATGGTAAGATTTTTTGAACTCCGTAGAGATGCAAATGTACGTTTTTTCTTTTATGATTCGCCACCAAGACACAAAGACACCAAGTTTGCACGCGTTACAAACGCGCGCAAGCATCATCCGGAATGCATAACCGAGTTTGCGCGCGTGAACGGTATTTTCCGATAGTCGGCGGAGATATCCACGCGCGTGAATGGCATTTTCCCACCCCGGTTGTCGATATTCACGCCGGTGAATGACATGCTCCGATGTCGGCGAAGATATTCATGCCCGTGAATGATACTTCCCCACCCCGGTTATTGACATTCACGTTCGCGACCGGCATTATCGAGGCCCGACGGCTTTCGTCACGAGCGTTACAATCGCTGACCGAGGGTCTTTTATGATTTCGATGACACAAAGTTTGCACGCGTTGCAAACGCGCGCAAGCATCAATATCGAAATTCTTTCTTAAAACGAAAAATTGTAGGTTACGGAAGGGACGAACGAGAACAGATACACCATTTCGGCGTAGGTTTTGTTCGGGTTGTCTTTTTCCTGACGGAAAGTGATCGTCCACGGGTTGTGCCGCCCGTAAGCGTTGTATAATGAAAAATTCAGCTCGCTTTTGAAACGTCGGCCCGGTTTGCCCTTGAACGCCCAAGTGGCCGACAGGTCGAGCCGATGATACGCGGGATAGCGATATTCGTTGCGGCCCGAGTATACGGGAACGTAGCGCCCTTCAATTTCGTAGCGGCCCGTCGGATAAGTCACCGGCATTCCGCTTGCATACACCCAATTGGCCGAAACGACCCATTGTCGGGACAACTCGTAGTTCAACACGATCGATACGTTGTTCGGCTTGTCGTACGGCGATCGATACCAATTCCCGTCGTTGACCTCGTCCACTTGACGTTTGGCTTTCGCGTAGGTGTAGCTCACCCATCCGTTCAGTCTGCCTTCGTTTTTGCGCACCATCAGCTCTATGCCGTAAGCCTCGCCTTTTCCGAAACGGATTTCCTGTTCGAGATCCTCGTTGCCCATCAAATTGGCGTGATCCCTAAAATCGATAACATGCCGCATATTTTTGTAATAGAGTTCGACGGACGTTTCGAACATGTTGTCGCGGAAATTTCGAAAATATCCGGCGGCATATTGGTCGCACAACTGCGGCAGAACGTTGGGCGTGGACTGAAACCATACGTCCAACGGCGATCCCGCAGCCGAGTTTGATGCCAACTGTATGAATTGTGCGGTACGCGAATAGCTTGCTTTCACCGAGTTTGCGCGATTGATTTCGTAAACCGCTCCCAACCGGGGTTCCCAGCGTCCGCAATTGTGGTACACCTTGCCGCGCGCGTACGTCGCCGAATCCGCTACCGCATAATCCGATAAAATGTACGACTGCTCGCCGTTGCCGATATTTTGGAATAGCGTGTAGCGCAATCCGTACTTGACGGTGAGCTTTTCGCCGATCTTGGTTTCGTTAGCGACAAACAGCGCATGTTCCAATGCAAATTCTTCGGGTTCGGCGAACTTCGCAATAATCGATTTGCTTCCCACGCCGCCGCCTTCGCCCGGCATGAAAGTATGATAGGTCAGATGATAGCCGAATTTCACGTTATTGTTCGGATTCAGATGATAGGAAAAGTCGGCCTTGAACCCGAAATCGCGCATCTTCGACTTCCAGTCCATGGACACCTCCTCGCTGAGTTCGGTCATCAGATAATAATCGTAGTAACTTCCGATAAGCGTAAAATTGGAGAACAGGCGCGGCGAAAAAATATGGTTCCAGCGAAAACTGAATGTTTTGTTACCGAAATCCATTCCCGCGAAATTGTTGGAAAACATGTCGCGCCCCAGATACGCCGCAAAAAAAACACGGTTGTTGTCGTTGATGCGATAATTGAGCTTGCCGTTCATGTCGTAGAAATAGAGTCTCGACTTTCGTAAATCCGCATCGTTGGCGAACAGCAGAAATACATCCGCATACGTGCGCCGCCCCGACAGCAGAAAACTCAACTTGTCCGAAAATACCGGGCCTTCGAGCGTGAGACGGCTTGAAATGGTTCCGATGCCGCCCGTTGCCGAAAAGCGTTGGTTGTTGCCGTCCTTGCTGCGAATGTCGAGCAGCGACGACAAGCGTCCGCCGAAACTCGCCGGTATGTCGCCTTTGTATAATTTTACGTCTTTGATGGCGTCGTTGTTGAATACCGAGAAGAACCCCATCAAGTGGGAAGCGTTGTACACCGTGGCTTCATCCAGCAGAATCAAGTTTTGGTCGTGACTGCCTCCGCGCACGCTGAATCCCGAAGAGCCTTCGGCGGTTGATTGCACGCCGGGCAACAGTTGAATGGCTTTGATAACGTCCACCTCGCCCATCAATGCGGGAATGCGTTTGAGCGTCTTCATCGAGATGCGTTCCACACTCATCTCGGTGCGCGACACATTGGCGTTTCGGCCTTCGGCCGACACCACGACCTCTGCCAATTCGTTGGCGGCGGGTTCCAAACGGACATTGATTTTCTCGTCTTTCTTCAAATCGATGTTGCGTGTGTAGTTCGCGTATCCGACAAACGAAAAAACGAGCCGATATTTCCCTTCGGGCATGCTGACGGAATAAAAACCGTAAGCATTGGCGGCAGTGCCCGTTTTCAATTCCTCGACATACACCGTCGCACCGATCAAATCCTCGCCCGTAGCGTTATCGACAATGCTGCCGCTGACGGTGAAGCGTTTGTTCTCCGCGGACACATTCCAACAAAGCGATAAAAGGATCGCCGAAAATAGCGTGAATCGAAACTTCAATTGACGCACGGGCAGACGTAAGTAGTGATCATTTTTGTTTTCGGCTTGTCGTTCATGCCTTTGGTTTCTTCCCTGTATACTTTGAAATGTTCGGTTTCCATGTGTGCCAGATGTCCCGGTTTGTTGACCCAACGTTCGAACAGATGAAATTCGGTGCTGTCGGTATACGATTGATAAAGCGCATAATCCGAACAAGCCGTTTCTTTCAACGAGCCGGCTTGGCATTTTTCGAAAGCGCGTTTGTAAGCCGACACGTATTCCGGTTTTATCTTGATCGGAATGTTCATGATGATTTCCAACGAATCTTTTTTTGCAGCGCAACTGCAACTCTTTTCGGCCGCCCCTTGATTCGATGTATTGCAACATCCGGCAAGGAATACGATCCCGCATCCGACAACAAATAATACCTTTTTCATGATAAAAACGAAGATTAATTCGGCGCAAAGATAGACAAAAAGAACGGAATCTATTCCAAATAAGTATACCCGTACAACCCCGAACGGTAATCCGACAAAAATTCTTTGCCTTCTTCGGCAGTGATCATTCCTGCTTTTACCGAGCCTGTCACCCATGTTTCGACCGTGCGGACAAGCTTTTTGGGATTGTATTGAACGTATTCCAGCACTTCGGCAACCGTTTCGCCGTCGATGATCTTTTCGATCTCGTAGCCCTCGTCGGTTGTGGAAATATGCACCGCGTTGGTGTCGCCGAACAGATTGTGCAAATCGCCCAATATTTCCTGATAAGCCCCGACAAGGAACACGCCGATGTAATACGGGTCTTTGTTTTTGAGCGGATGCACCGGAAGATGATAGGAGAAGTTGCGCGTGGAAATGAAATTATCGATCTTGCCGTCCGAATCGCAGGTTATATCCTGCAACGTAGCGTGACGTTCGGGCTTTTCGTCCAAACGATGGATCGGCATGATCGGGAATATTTGGTCGATGGCCCACGAGTCGGGCAAAGACTGGAACAGCGAGAAGTTGCAAAAATACTTATCGGAAAGCGATTTGGAAAGCTGCCGCAACTCGTCGGGCGCATGTTTGGCCGTGCCGGCGATGTTGTGCGCTTCGCGAGCCACCGACCAGAACAAACGCTCGATTTGCGCGCGCGTCTTCAGATCGATCAATCCCAAGCTGAACAAATCGAGCGCTTCTTCGCGGATTTGTTGCGCATCGTGCCACGATTCCAACACTTTCGGCTGGCTGAGGTTGTCCCAAATGGAATACAGGTCGCGTACCAATTCGTGATCGTCGGGCGACACTTCGTCGTCATCGTTCCACGACGGCAAAGTGGTAGTTTCCAACACCTCGAACACAAGTATCGAGTGGTGCGCCGTGAGCGACCGCCCCGATTCGGTAAT
>JAVBRP010000142.1:0-15102 GCA_031547815.1 Bacteroidales bacterium
TAGTTCAATGGGGTGGAAATATCAGACAATTAACCATAAACGGACAATTCTGGAGGCTTTTTACATGTAAGTAGCACGCCGACTTTCATTTGGGCATAAATGAATCGTTAGAGACGACGAACAATAATTGTAAAGTACATAGCGAGGGTGTGAAATCACATTGTGATTTCACACCCTCGCTTTTTTCCGAATATTTCATCATTTTGATATACAGAAAATTACTATTGGAGGCATATAACTTGTATTCATAAAGACAGAATAATAACCCACTAAATGATACAGTCATGAAACGAGTTCTCATCATCTGCATCGCAGTTCTCTTCATCCAAACGGGCTGCAAAACCGGCAACAAGCCCTCGGAAGACGCAACCGAAGAAGTAAGGCTCCAAGCAACGGTTAATGCCGAGCCTCCTCACGACATAAGCATACAAGAACCCTTGCCGGAACCGCCGAAACCCGAAATCGGCATATCCCGGATAAACGCTCCGAAGAAGGATTCCGCACCATCCGTCAAAATTGCCTTGAACAGGACGGAGCCGCCCATCGACTTGGGGTTTAATCCGCTTGTTCCCATTCCCGCACCCGCCAATCTCAAAGAAAGCGGTTACACCGTTACCGATTGGTATACCGTCGGTGCGGATAACGGTTATTCCGACAATTCCCCTTCGTACTATTATACCGACAACTATTATTATACACATTATCAATATGATTACTCTTTCTATAACATTTACCCCGGCTACTATTTCATCGATACATATTATTGTCCGCCATATTATTGTCCGCCGCACTTTAAACCTCGACCGCCTTACAGACCGCCGCACAAGCCGATTCCGCCTCGACCGCCATACAAACCCCATCCGCCTCGACCGCCGCATAAGCCGGAGCCACCCAAACCGCCGCATCGACACGAAGAAATTCACAGGGATTCGAGAAGGCCGAAACTTCCCGATCCCGTCAGACCGCAGTTTACCGATTTGATAAGAACATCCGAAAGGTCGCCCATTAATGATCAGCCGATGAGGGAAGACATAAATCGCAGGGATATGATCGCGCAGGACCGGGGAGGGCGCGAAGCGGAAACGCACCGCCGGCAAGAAGCGCAGGAACAAGTTGATCGCGAACACAGGGAAGCGGAAAGCCGACGTCAGCAGTTGGCAGCGCAAGAACGAGTCAATCGTGAAAAGCAAGAAGCGGAAACTCGGGAAAGAGCCGACCGTGAACGACGAGATGCAGAATCGCGGCGTCAGCAACAGGAATCACAAGCACGCGCCAATCGTGAAAGACAAGAAACGGAAGCGCGGGAGCGAGCCGATCGCGAACAAAGAGAAGCCGAATCACGGCGTCAACAACAGGAAGCTCAGGAACGAGCAAACCGTGAAAGACAAGAAACGGAAGCTCGGGAGCGAGCCGACCGCGAACAAAGAGAGGCCGAATCGCGACGTCAGCAGCAAGTAGCGCAAGAACGTGCAAACCGTGAGCGACAGGAAGCGGAAGTACGACGTCAGCAATAGGAGTCGCAAGAGCGTGCCAACCGTGA
The DNA here is from genome assembly GCA_031547815.1 of Bacteroidales bacterium. Lineage (GTDB taxonomy): Bacteria > Bacteroidota > Bacteroidia > Bacteroidales > UBA4181 > JAIRLS01. The sequence continues at coordinate 1,541 of JAVBRP010000142.1, forward strand.
AAGACAGGAAGCCGAATCGCGACGTCAACAGCAGGAGGCTCAGGAGCGGGCAAACCGTGAACGGCAGGAAGCGGAAGTACGACGTCAGCAACAGGAATCGCAAGAGCGCGCCAACCGCGAAAGACAGGAAGCCGAGTCGCAACATCAACAACGGGAAGCGAGTTCTCGCCGGCGTTAATCCGATGCAAAATATAACCGTATTCTAAAAACCGATAAATTAATCTTAAATTATAACAGTCATGAAAAGGTCATTATTTTTTATACTCGCCGCACTATTCATTGCAACATCATGTGAAGGCCCTATGGGCCCCGAAGGCCCGAGAGGCGCACAAGGACCGGCAGGCATGCCGGGACAGGACGGCGAAGGCGTCAATTGGTATGCAACGTCCTACACCATCAATGAAAACGAATGGCAACTGAAAGGAAATCCGGGCGATTTGAATTCTTATTTCTATGTCTACAAACCGCTGAACAGGCTTACCGAATTCGTATATAAATGGGGATCGGTAATCGCCTACATCGAGATCGAAAACGGAATTAAGAACGGGATGCCGTTCGTGTTGCATCTGGGCGAGGGAGCCGGTGACGGCAAGGAATTTCTGTGGACCCAAACATACGATTTCGATTTCACCGTGGGCGAAGTCGGGTTTTACATCACATATTCCGACTTCAACACAAAAATTCGCCCCGGCGCCGAAACCTTTCATGTCGTATTAATGTGGTGAATCCTCCATTCCCGCGACCGTTTGCGCTGTTTGCGGAAACAAACCGTCCCGTTTATCGACAAATTTATATGAATCAATTAAATTCTAAGAAAAAGACAGCAGGAGGTAACCCTGCTGTCTTTTTCGGATCAAGCGTAAAAGAATGTTGGTGATGTGAAATTTTACAACAACGTCAATAGATAACGATTGCCCTAAACCAACGATTGCCCGTCAGAGACATGATCCGCACAAAACAACGTATCAAATCCTATCTCTATTTTTTCGGCACTTCTTATCCGCAAGAGTTTACCTCAAGTAGCACCCATTAGATGCTTATTACAATGATCCCGTTTTATCTTGGTGTTTGTGTTTTGGCAGCCGATAAAAATCCTGCACTTTCAAAAACTCCGTCGGCCCTTTGAACGAATGCAGCGAAACATCCGTTCCGTCGAAAACGGCATAAGAATACGCTTCGATCCATTCGCCCGTGTTGATGTAGCGCGAAGTTTCGGACAAGCGCATATCCAAAGCCAAATGCCGATGCCCGAAGATAAAAAAATCGTAATGCTTTTTTGCGAGTCGTTTGCAGATGTATACCGCGATCTCTTCTTTTTCCGGGCCTTCGAACGGTTCGTACAAACCATGCCGCCGCCGGTTGTTTATCGACCAGTTTTTCCCGAAAGCGATTCCCCGACGCGGATGAACGGATGCAAACAAAACCCGGAGGAAACGACTGTTGAAAGTGCGTTGCAGCAGTTGATCTACAAAACCCGTCGGGCCTAAGCCGTGCCCGTGTCCGATCAGGAACCGTTTCCCGGCAAGTTCGAATTCCGTCGGGCGGCGATGCACGATCATGCCGATTTCGGCCGACAGATAATCGCGAACCCACAGGTCGTGGTTGCCCGTAAAAAAATGTATCGGAATGCCGGCGTCGGTCAATTCGCCCAACTTGCCCAACAAGCGGGTAAAACCGCGCGGAACGACATTTCGGTATTCAAACCAAAAGTCGAACATATCGCCCAGCAGAAAAATCGCATCGGCGTCGGCTTTCACGGAGTCGAGCCATTTTACGAAATCTTTTTCCCTGCGACGGCTCGCGTCGTCGGGCGCCTGTATCAGATGAAGATCGGAGGCAAAGTATATTTTTTTATTCGGTTGCAACGAAAATCTCACTCAGTTTTTTTTCTAAAGCCTCGCCTTTCAAGCCTTTGGAAATAATCGTTCCTTCTTTGTCGATCAGGAAATTGGCGGGAATCGTTTCCACTCCGTATGATTTTACCACATCCGAATCCCAAAATTTAAGATCGCTCACATTGGTCCACGGCAATCCGTCTTCCTTGATGGCGCGTTCCCACGACGATTTGGACTGGTCTAACGATACCTGATAAATCTCGAACCCGCGATCGCGATATTTTTTGTATGTTTCCAGCAGATTTTGATTTTCCGTACGGCACGGCGCGCTCCACGACGCCCAAAAGTCGAGCAGCACATATTTACCTTTTCCTGACGAAAGTTTTACCACTTTGCCGTCGGGCGCGGACAAGGCTATTTCGGGAGCGTTTTGTCCCAACATGGACAACAGCCGATTAATTTGTCGCACGCGCTGTTGTTCGGTCATATTGACCACATTGGCATGAAGCGATTTCACGAAAGAAACTTTCGGATAACGTTTGTAGAAAAGCGAATCGGCCGTCCGAAAATATTTGATATCTTCCTCGTGGTTAAACAGATAAACGTTCGGAGCCAATTGTTGGTACAAGGCGTAGATCATGACCAGCGATTGCGGATTTTTCTCGAAAAACCGGATATTGTAAGCACGCAGGCTGTCCACTTCATTGAGGTAGTTCCATTCGAATTGGCGTTGTATGTTGACGAAATTCCGGTTGCCGACAAATTGTTGAATCGTTTTGTCCAACGAATCGCCCACAAAAACCGTATGTTCCAATCTTTGGCTCAAACGGCGGATATGTTTCGAATCCTCGTTCCCCTCCACACCGTAAGTCAACGGGAGATGACGCGCGTCACCGCTGACGGTCACTTTATCGCCGGGATGAAGTAAAACGGTAATGATCCGATTGTTGACCGTAAGCGAATAAAATGTGGGTTGACTGATTTTACGCTTGAACAAAAAGTTCCCTTTAGCATCTAATCGTGCAGTATCTACCACAGAAGCGTTTTCGCTTCCGCCCGATTCTTGCAAACAAATCGCCTCGCCGTTCGAACCGCTCAATGTTCCTTTTATTTGGACGGTTTTTTCCGGACCGCAACCGACTAAAACAAAAATTAAAAAGATCGGAATAAAGAAATTCTTCATCTACGAATGTATTTTAAGCCTGTATGTGTTGACATAAAATAAACAAAGGCTATAGAATATCGCCTGATCCCAAAGGCTTTGAATGTCTATAACCGTTGTTACATTAAAAAAATGTACAAAAACCGCACCAAAGATATACTAAAGTCGGCTAATCCCGAAAAACATTTTGCAGCACGGGGAATGATTTCACGCTTCCGAAATTATCTACGTGCGTCGAATAATAATTCAAAAGATATTCGGTAAGATAATTCCTCCGGTGCCGGTCTATCCGAAAATCGTCCAAATGCTCGAAAGACATCCCGAGAAGTTGCCGGAGCAATCGATTGCATTCCGGGATCGGCGATGCGGCGGTCGGCAAAAATGCGAAACCGCCCGTTTGCAAATCGAACCACATATTGTCCGCCGCCTGCTCCGCATTGGGATAAAAACCGAGATAGCGCGTATAATGCAGCAAAAACATGAGGTGAAAATTCGCCGTTCCGCAATCGTTCAGATCGAGCGTTTGAACGGTGTGCAACAGAAAATCGAACAGCGACGTATTCGGTTCTTCTTCCCGAAGCGTTTTGTGCAAAATTTCGGCAATAAACAATGCAATGCCCGTTTTCACGGGATCGAACGGTATGTTCCGGAACGGATAAAACATCCGCACGTTCGATACGCGCTGCATTTGCCTGTTCGCCCGATGATGAAGATCCGTTTCGATGAGATGCAACGGCTGAAACAACGCGGCCGGCATTTGCGACTTCTTTCCCGAAGCGCCTTTCACGAAAACGGTTTGCCGCCCCGAACATTCGGTATACAGATGAACCACCAAACTGCTGTCTCCGTAGCGAAGATGATTCAAGACGATTGCTTTGGTATTTAAGATCAACGTTTTCGAATATTATCGTTTCCGCAACCTGTCCATCTCGCGCTTGGCATCTTTCTGTTTGATATCCTCCCGCTTGTCGTACGATTTTTTTCCGCGCGCCAACGCAATCTCCAGCTTGGCAAGACCCCGATCGTTGATAAACATGCGAAACGCAATGATGGTCAGCCCTTTGTCCTGCGCCTTACGCTCCAGCTTATTCAACTCCTTTCGCGAAAGCAACAACTTCCGTTCGCGTTTGGGATCGTGATTATTGCACGTTCCCCACCAATATTCGGCAATATGCATGCCTTGTATCCAAAGCTCGCTGTTGCGGAAAAAACAATAAGCATCCGCCAGATTTGCTTTTCCCTGTCGGATGGATTTGATCTCGGTGCCGAACAGTTGGATGCCCGCAATGTATTTTTCCAGAAACTCGTATTCGAACGATGCTTTCTTATTTTTGATATTTATATTGCTTTGACGTTGCTCTGCCATGGCGATATTATTTTCGGCAAGTTACCGAAATCCAAAATTAAAATCCTTATTTTCTGCAAAAATACGGCAAACCGCGGACAAAATAAAAAAAGTTGAATGATATCTCGCGCAAGTATCGTTACGCAAACATTCATTATTTTTGTTCCTTTATAAAAAGATGAAAATGAAACCTTCGATAAAAACAATCATCGCATCGATACTTGTCTGTGCGTTTGCCGTCGGCTGTTCGGCGATTCGATCGACGGGACGGTATCCTTCCAAGAAGCAACAGGCCGAGTTTGCGCAGTTGCCCGATTACAGGAACGGCGAATTTCAAAACATGTACAAACGCATGGATACCGTACGGGCCGCCGCGCCCCGCCGCAGTGGTTTCAACAAGGAGCGTTACGGCCGTTTCAAAAAGCCGGTGTTGTCGCGTGCCATGCCTTCGGTGAAAACCAACTTGAAAGACACCTCATTCCAAGCCCCGACCATTGTGTGGTTCGGCCATTCGTCCTGTCTGATACAATCGAAAGACATTAATATACTTGTCGATCCCGTATTTTCGGGCTACGGCTCGCCCCTTCGGTTTGTCAACAAAAACATCGACGGCAGCAACATTTATTCCGTCGACGACCTGCCGCCGGTCGATATGCTGATTCTCACACACGATCATTACGATCATACCGATTACAAAACCGTACGAAAGTTGCGTAAAACGGTCGGTCGGGTAATTGTTCCGTTGGGGATGGGCCGAACGTTGGATTATTGGGGATACGACGAGTCTCAATTCCGCGAAGTCAATTGGGGCGATTCCGTTGCGGTGGCGCCGGATGTGCTTTTGATTTCCACGCCGGCGCAACATTTTTCGGGGCGACGCAACAAACGCCGTAAAACCTTGTGGACATCCTACGTGCTGGAAATTCACGGCTATCGTATTTTTCTCGGCGGCGACGGCGGTTACAACCGACATTTCGCGGACATCGGCAACCGGTATGGCCCTTTCGATCTGGCGATGCTCGAAAACGGGCAATACAGCGCTTATTGGCCGACGAGCCATTGTTTTCCCGAACAAACGGCCCAAGCTGCCGCCGATTTGAAAGCCGAAATGATATTGCCCGTGCATTGGGCGAAGTTTCGGGCAACATACCATGTGTGGAACGACCCGATAAAACGATTGTTGCCTCGAGCCGATTCTGCGGGAATCCCGGTAACGGTGCCGCGCATCGGCGAGCCTTACACTATCGGCGATGCTCCCAAACGCGATGTGTGGTGGGATTTTGATTGATGAACGAATTTTATTGTGTCACGGTAAAATCCCGATAAGAGCAGACTTTCACTTTTTCGCCCGTATACTTGTGTTTTCCGATCACGCCGAGCTGTACCCGTCGAATACCGGGCGAGGCAAAGACATGTTCCGTCGATTCGCCCTGCAATTTCGTTCCGTCGTCGAAAATCCAGTAATAACCTTCAATATCCAAATCGGGAAGATACGTTTTCGAAGCATCGAGCGCAAGCGGTTTTCCCGCCTCGACGGTATCGTTGCCGGTAATGAAGGGTTGTTCTACATCGAGCGCATTCACCATCGCTGTGGTCGCCTGCTTGGTTTTTTCGCCCGTCAGCGTGTCCACCACGTTCAGTATTGCGATGTATTGACCCGTCGAAGCATAAGTATGCATGACGGTTTGTCCTTTTTTGACCGTTCCGTCGCCGCAATCCCATTCGTATCGGAAAGATGTCGTATCCAAATTAACGGAGGTTTCTTCGAAAAGTTCGAACGTATAATTGTTTTCTTCCTGCGGGTTGCATTCCGAGAAAATAGGGAAAAGCGATTCGAAAGAAAAGATATTGACGCTTTTTCCGTCTCTGTCGGACGAGAAATAGCCCTCCATACCGTCCGCATCGATTGCCGCGTATGCAAAATCGTCATATTCCGAATTGACGGGCGCTTCCGGCTGTTGGCGAAATCCCCACTCGCCGTTGACTTCGCGAACCGAAAAAATGTCCAGTCCGCCCATCGATCCGTGCGCTTTCGACGAAAAATACAAAACCCCGTTTCCCTGAATAAAAGGGTACAACTCATCTTCCGCCGTGTTCACTTCGGGTCCCGGGTTTTTCGGCGCGCCCCAACCGCGAGGCGTCCACTCGCAATAATAAATATCGAATCCTCCGTAGCCGCCCGGCATGTCCGACGCAAAGAACAAGCGTTTCCCGTCGCGGCTCAACGACGGATGCGCGTTTCTGTAATTGGTCCGATTCAACGTGAAAGGACGAATATTGGTCCAGCCTTCGCCGGCTTTTTGAGCGATAAATATTCCGTTGACATCCTTGTCGTTTACCGTAAAATACAACTCATTCCCGTCGGCGCTCACCGAGCACGGGCCTTGGTGCGCATTCGGAGCCAATTCTTTCGGCAGAGCGTGAGGCGTTCCCCATCGCGTACTGTCTTTTTTCGGAACGAAGTATAATCGAAAAAGCGATCGGTCGTCCAAATCGACTCTGCTGGTCAGCATATTGGCTCTTCTGTCGGAACAATACAATATGCCGTTTTCGTAAGGAACCGCAGCCGCTTCGTCGGAATATGAAGTGTTGAAAGGTAAAGGAGCGACTTGATAAAACGATTGTGCCGAGATTCCGTGAATCGCGACACAACAATATATCAAAATCGTTATACACCTTATCTTGTTCATCTGTTCAGATATAGCGGATTTTCGGCTTTTACGCGGAATCGGAATTCGTAACGCACCATGATTTCGTGCGACGCGTTGGTTGCATCCATTTTTTCGAGCGCCCGGTCGTAGGCATAGCCGACACACAATTGGGAATTGATTCTGATTTCGGCCATCCCCACCAACGTTTTGGCGTTCCGATACGAAACGCCCAATTCGAGCCTTTCTTGAGGGAAAAGAATAACGTTGCAATTCAAATCGAAAAGGATTCCTTTCGGGATGGTTTGCAACAAAACCGACGGTCTGATTTTGAAATTATCTCCGCCCGGAAAAGTTATTCCGCCGTAAAACATGACATTGTCGAAATTCAGTTTTCCTTTATACGAATCGGCCGTATTCGGCGAATATGCCAACAACATGGGAACGGACAATCCGACAAAATATTGCGATCCGTAATAATACACTCCGGCGCCCGCATTGGGCATGAATGTTTTGTGTATTTCCGCATTGAACATCGGGTCGTCCGTATTCTTAACGGAAATTTTGGTTTCGTCTTCGCGCATCTGCTCGAACCCGGCTTGCAGTCCGAACGAAAGTTTCCCGGCTCCCGCTTTGACGCGAAAGGCATAAGATGCAAATATGCCCGTTCGCCGGTAAATACTGATTTGATCGTTGAACACGAGCAATCCGAGCGCCAATTGGGGATTCCGCAACGGGAAATCGCCTGCCAGCGTTTGCGTCACCGGCGCTCCGTCGAAGCCTTTCCATTGGCTGCAACGGTATAATGCCGACATGCTCAGTACTTCCTCACTGCCGGCATAAGCGGGATTGAGCGCCAAGCCGTTGAACATGTACTGGCTGAATACGGGGTGATACTGCGCCCGACACGACAAGCCGAACGCCAGAAGACAAAGCGTAACGAGTATCCTATTTTTTGAGTACCACATAACCTTTGTACACTTTATCCCCGTTAAGGGTCAGTTGGTAATAATAGGTGCCGGCCGGCAAATCCTTCCCCGACGAATTGCGCCCGTCCCACACACAACCGGAGTCGTCCTTTGAGAAAGAAGTCGATCGGTACACCACATTGTTGTAACGGTTGAATATGATTAATTCTCCGCTTTCCGCATTTTGCGCGCCGTCTATTTGGAAACAATCGTTAACGCCGTCGCCGTTGGGCGAAAAACCGGAATATCGGGTAATGTCTTTCACCCGGATCACCAATTGATCGGAATCGGCAGGGCATACGCCGTTGCTGACTTTCCACTGCACGGTGTTTTCTCCCGGCGCCAAATTCGACACGGTTGTCGAGGCTTGAGCGGGATCGGCAAAAGTAAAGTCTCCGGCAACCGCCGACCATTTTCCCGTTCCCGACGCAGGAACTTGCGCATTCAGCTTGGCGCTGAATTGATAATCCAACGTTTGATCCTCGCCGGCTTCAGCCGGAGAAGGAAGTTTGTCATAAAGAAGCGACACCGGCGGCTTGCTCGTATCGAAACAACAGTCGTAACTTCCCGAAACCGCTCTTCCGGAAGAAACAATGCGTCGGTAATAATGCATGTTGCCGATGTCTTTCGGCGGTTGATAGGTCAGCGCCGCAGCGCCCGAAATATCCGCCCATGCTTTATTGTCGTCGCTTTTCTGCCAAAGGTATCGGTAGGACACATTATCGCCGCCCGAAAGTGTTGTATTGCCGAGCGTAACGGCCGAGGCGGTTTCGCACAACCGTTGGTCGGAGCCGAGGTTGTTGCCCTGTATGACGGGCAGAATGTGCACTTTGGCAGGATCGCTTGTCACGGTGCAACCTTGCGAAGTCACCTTACGGCGAAAATCTTGTTCGGTCGCATTCACGGGGTCGGACGTCAACGTGGCATTTGTCAGATTCTGCCCAGCAGCTCCGCCGATCGTTTGCCATCCGGCATTATTCAAATTTTGTTCCCATTGATAACTATATGTCCCGTTACCGCCCGTCGGGGTTCGGCCCTTGATGTTTATGTTCTCCACGTTTCCGCAAACCGATGTATCGCTGACGGCAAGCGTGTTTTTTATTTCCGGTACCACGTTAACGTCCACTTGAGCGCTTTGATCGGCAATTGTATTACCCGAAGCGTCGGTCGATCTGACGATTCTTCGAAAAGCAGTGGGGGCGGTAATCGGGGGAGTCGTGAGGTTTTGAACGTTACTGTTCGGAACTGCGGTCCAAGCGCCTCCGACAAATCGTTGCCATTCGTATGTGTATGGAAGGGTGTATCCGCCTTGCGGCTGCGATGCTTTTATGGTCGGCGTTGTTCCGTAACAAACTGTTGTATCGTTGGGCGTAGTGATAAAATTATATAAAAAACCTTTCAGTTGCACGATCAACCCGCCGAGAATATACCCGGTTCCGCCCGAAGTCGCAATTTGAATACATTGGGCGCCGGTTGTTATTATTCGCCCCGCGGCGCCGGCATTAATGTTAAACGTCGGGTTGTATTTTGCCCTGAAGTCGGCTGCGTTTCCCGGCACATAAATCAAACCGCCGCCGCCTCCGCCGCCGGCGCCTCTCGAACGAGTATTGTCGGTGCAAGTTCCTCTGTCGGCGTTCCCCCCGGTTCCGCCGTTAATGTCGACTTTTAAGCCGGCGCCGTAATTCCAAGCCGACAGGAGAACACTTCCGCCGGCGCCGCCGCCGCCGGCACCGGCAGCAACAACTCCGCTATTGGCGCCGTTCGGATTGACAACCGAACTGCCGTTTGCTTTTATGCCGGCCCCGTTGTTGAATTGAATCGTTCCGGCAACAATAATAACAATACCTCCTCCGTTACCGCCGGGCGTATTTTTTTCGCCCGTTCCCGTTCCGCCGCTTGTTCCCGAACCGCCGCCGCCGCCCAAGAAAGCGCGTTGCTTCCATGCTTCGCCGGCATCATTATATCTTATTGCCGAACCGCCGGCACCGAAAGTCTCCGAGTAGTTACCCGTATCTTCGCAAACCTGTATATCGCCGCTGCCGCCGGCCCCGCCGTTAGCGCCGCCTCCTCCTCCCGACCACATGCCGTTGCCGCCGCCGCCGCCGTTATAAGTCGCCGCAAATCCTCTCGTATTAGTGGTTTGCGGTGTTCTAAACATGGCGCCTTGTCCTTTATATCCTGCTTGGCCGGATGCTGCCGTACCATAATTCGGATTCGAAAAACTCGACCCGCATTGTGTCGGATAAGGCGAACCGGATTCTCCTCCTCCTTGAAATCCGAGACCGGAAACATCAATGTCGGCGTCCAGGGTAAGCGTTCCCTCCACCATCAACGCCAAAACACCGCCCGTTTTTCCGTTCCACTGCGTACATTTCAGCACTTGGGTTACTCGGGCGTTTTTATAAGACGGTACTCGGATGAGCTGTACCGATTCGTCTGAAGGAGCAAAATTAGCATCGACGGCGCCGTTGAGCACAACATTTTGCCCGGTGACACTCGAAACAATATGAAATTCGTATTTTCCGGCACCGCCCAGCGTATTACCGTCTGCCGACAGGCCCGTCATCTGTATCAACATGACGGTATCGCGCGCCTTGAAGATAGCATTTTCCACGATTACCGTACGGCTCCCGGCGTTAATTCCCGTAACGGCGGAATACAGGTTGATGACCGGCTCCGATATTACCGTTTGCGCTTGGGCAATACTGCACAAACTTGTCAAGAAAACACAAACAATGCCATATTTTAACGTCTTGTACAAAATAGGGTTACGGATTGAATATAAGCAATAAAATTTTTGCAAATATAGGTTTTTTTTTCAATAACTTTTCTCTGATTTTTGTTTGTTGTTGACACAAAAATTATCATCAAACATATTTTTAATTCGGCAAGAGGATGTTTCAACGCTTTATTTTATTACTTTTGCACCAAATTTTATTTCTTGAATATTCGATGAGTAACCTTTTTCGAAATCGATTGTTGCTGTCGCATGAATAATGAGAATATAAAACGTGAAACTTTATGTATTGATGGCCTTCACAATCAACATTATAATATCCTTATTCGTTTGGGCAACAACATCTTTTGCCTTACCCTTTGACCAAAAGCCGACAAGTTACACAAACCCGGTCGGTGTAATCAAGTCGTTGTCGGCAATCGATGTACAACATTCGGTTTACGTGCAAAGCAATCGTGAGATGCGCGAACAGGACGGAGATGTTGCGGAATTTTACCAAACGCGATTGAAAGTTCAGAAACAACGGAACGGTATTTTGATCGCAGTCCTTGTATTGGTCGGTATATTTGCCGTTGTCGTATTCGTTTTATACCAAAAGAATAGGAGAACGGCTGCTTTGCTGATGCAAAAAAATGCGGAAATGGAGCAGCATCATCGTTCGAACGATGAGATCATGCAGATTTTGGAGCAAAAAAAGCGGGAGATCGAACAGCAGAGTTACGAATTGCATGAAACGACTACCGAATTGAAATGGCAAACCGAAAACGCGCTCCGTTTGTATGACGAAATAGAACTGCAAAAAAAGGAAATGACGGACAGTATATTGGTTGCCAAGAGAATACAAACGGCTTTGTTGCCCGAAATTTCTTCGATCAATGAAATCTTAAACGACTATTTCGTTCTGTTCAGGCCGCGCGATATCGTCAGCGGCGATTTTTACTGGGTCATCGCAAAAGGCGGAAAAACGATCGTGGTAGTGGCCGACTGCACCGGACACGGTGTTCCGGGAGCTTTCATGAGTATTCTGGGTGTCTCTTTTCTCAATGAGATAGCCCAAAACGATAATCTGAATGTAGATACCATCCTGAATCAGCTTCGCGAACAGGTGATCAATGCTTTGAAGCCCAACAAGGACGGGATGGACATGGCGCTGTGCATCATCGACTGGGAAAATGCGAGGATTGAATATGCGGGAGCCAATATTCCGTTGTTCCTGATCCGCAATACGCCGAATGCGCCAAGCGAATTGTTGGAAATAAACGCCGACCGCATGCCGATCGGTATCTACGAAACCGCAACCAAACCTTTCACGAAGCATGTGATTTCGGTTGCTTCGGGCGATTCGATCTACATGCTTTCCGACGGATATTGCGACCAGTTCGGAGGCGACGAACTCAAAAAATTCAAGAAGAAGAATCTCAAAAAACTGCTGGTCGAAATCCACAAACACAGTATGACCGAGCAGAAGAACATCTTGGAACATAATCTGATCCATTGGATGGGCGATCTCCCGCAAGTTGACGATATTTTGATGGTCGGGATAAAGATTTAGCGTCTGTCAAAATTTGATCCGACGCGAAAATATGGTGTTGATAACTACCTTTTGAAAGACGAAGTCGTTTTTATACTTTTGCGCTTCAATTAATCAACCCCGATGAACATCACACATTTAAACATAAAGAAGGAAAAAACGTTGTTAAGCCCCGCGCAGAAGACCTTTAATCGACTAAACAACCGAATTGCCAAGCTCAGAAATGAAATCGAAAGCATTCCCCGTAAAGTGGCGATAGTCAGCGAATTTTATCAAACGAAGCTGATGCCGCTCAGGCAACAGCAGGCCACGCTGCAATATGAAACCATCAAGCGGTTGGACTATATGTACGAAACGGTGAAATTGGGGAAAAAGCAAAGGGAAACGCTGGCAGACATCATACACGAAGAATTGGAAGACCTGCATGATAACCTCGACCGAGACGATGTGCGGTACAAAGAAATGCGCGCCATACATGAAAAATACGTGCGCGAACAATACGGCGAAGAAGGCGCTGCCGAAATGGAGACGGAAAGTTTGAACAACGTCAAATTCATGGCTAAAGAGATGTTCGGACTTGACCTCGACGGTATTGAAAACCTTTCGGAAAGCGAGCAGGAGGATTTTTTAAAACAAAAAATAGAAGAATTGCTTGAACAGCAGGAAGATCAAGAAGAGCAAATGCGCGACCGGCAACAAAAACGACAATCGAAAAAGAAACTCACGCCCAAACAGGAAGAAAAGAAGCAGGAAACGGACGCATCGCTGAAAACATTGCGCGAGGTGTATACCGATCTGGTGAAAAAGTTACACCCCGACCGCGAAAAGGATGAGGCATTATGTATCGAGAAAACCGAACAGATGAAACTCGTGACCGAAGCCTACGAAAAGAAAGACCTCGCCACGCTGCTGCTGATGCAAATCAAATGGCTGCAACATACGGACAAAGACCCGATGACGCAACCCGACGCCGTGTTGGCGCGCTACAACAATGTGCTGAAAATGCACATCGCCAAACTGGAGGAAGAATACAGCATGCTGATGTGGCGTCCCATGCCTTTTGATGTGGGAATGGATATGTATACCATTGTTAAACAAGACGAACGCACTTTCTCTTATTTCCTGTCTCAAACCGAAAAGGAACAGAAAAGTAGCCTCAAATATGCCGAAGATGTTTTTGCCCGGATACATACACCCGCAGGGCTGAAACAATATATCAAGGAATTTCAAGAAGACTACCGGCAGAATAATAACATGCCGGAATTTGATCTTTTCGAAATGCTGATGCGGGAATAATAGATTATGATGCAGTAATATCGCGCCAATTTTGAGATAT
>JAVBRP010000122.1:0-4171 GCA_031547815.1 Bacteroidales bacterium
CGCCGGCTACCACACCGAATATTCGGGCATTCAATTCGGATTCTTCTATCTGGCCGAATACATGAACATGTTCATCATCGCGGCCATAGCATCCACCATGTTTCTCGGCGGTTGGATGCCGCTGCATATCCCCGGATGGGAAGGGTTCAACCAAGTAATGGATTACTTCCCTTCATTTGTTTGGTTCTTGGGAAAAACCGGTTTCTGTATTTTCCTCGCCCTGTGGGTACGTTGGTCGTTTCCGCGTTTGCGCATCGATCAATTGTTGAATTTGGAATGGAAAGTATTGATGCCGATCAGTTTAATCAACATTGTATTGATGGCGATAACGGTTGTTTTATAAAATTTCGATACTGTTATGTGCAAGTATCTAAAAATAAGTCAATATATAGTTTACTTTTTTGTGTTATCGATTTTCTTCTGTCAAAATGCGATGTCAACACAATGTGTTAAATCGATTAATCCATTTAAAGCTACAATTAAGGAGGCAGATATTGCTGTTGCTGGTGAAATTATTTGTTATGATGATAATGAGACGGGTGAAATTTTTGTAAAAGTAACTGAACGTTTTTTTGGTAATTGTCAAGATACCATTCGTTGTTTTGATAATGGTTGGGGGGGGGCTTTTATTAGTTCAAAACCGGGTGATAAAGTTATTATGCTATTGCATAAGTGGAGCAATTCGAATAATTTATATTATTTCGAAGAATGTGGAACATATGTGTTATCTTTTAATGATCAAAAGAACAATTTCTCTGGCCATATAACTCACTTTAATGGATTTGTTTGTAGAACGTTACTCTTTTGCGGCATATTTAACCTTCCATTAAACCACATGAGTTATCGAAGAATAGAAAAGATTATAAAAAGGAAGAGTAAGAATAAAGTTATATATTCATGATTATGTTTAGATATATTAAAAATATACTATTAGGTATCTATCACCTGTTGCAAGGCATGTACGTGTCGATGCTCAACATGATCCGCCCGAAAGTAACCGAAAAATACCCCGAAAACAGAGGAAAGAAAGTGCAGTTCGAACGGTTCCGCGGTTTGCTGACCATGCCCCACAACGACCGGAACGAGCATAAGTGCACGGCTTGCGGCATCTGCATGATCAATTGCCCGAACGGAACCATCAACGTCGTCAGCAAAAAAGTTGTCGACGAAACAACGGGCAAGGAAAAGAAAATCCTCGACAAGCATCTGTACGACTTGGGCAGTTGCACGTTTTGCGCTTTGTGCACCGAAACCTGCCCGCAGGATGCCATTGCGTGGACGCCCGCTTTCGAGCATACCGTTTTCACCCGCAGCAAATTGGTAAAACAGCTCAATCGCGAAGGATCGAAGTTAATGGCAAAATAGAGATCGTAAGACGTGTAAGATAGTAAGATCGTAAAAGATAAAATCCGTGTAAATCCGTCAAATCAGTGTCATCCGCGTTCTATTCAAAAAACGAAAATCAAAAATCAAAAATCGAAAATTAAAAATTAAGATGGGTACAATAATCACCTTTTATTCCCTTGCCGCACTCATCATCGTATCGGCAATACTGGCCGTCACATCCAAACGCTTACTCCGTGCGGCCACCTTTTTGCTGTTCGTGCTGATAGCTACGGCGGGATTGTATCTCTTGTTGAATTATCATTTTCTCGCTGCCGTGCAGTTGTCGGTGTACGCGGGCGGTATCCTCATCCTGTTCATCTTTGCCATTCTGCTCACCGGCGCCAAAAACGACCGCACCGAACCGGAGGACAAGAGAAACGTGGGCATGGGCATTGCAGCGGCATTGAGCGGATTGGTGATCACGGCGATCGTAACGATAAAACACCGATTCCTGTATGCCGATCCCAACCCTACCGTTGTCGGCGACCACGAAATCAACATGAAAACGATCGGCCATGCCCTGATGGGAACCGAAAAATACCAATATCTGTTGCCGTTCGAAGTGCTGAGCGTCTTGTTGTTGGCTTGCATCATCGGAGGAATTTTAATCGCCCGAAGAAGATAACCGACCTGCGGGTTTTCAAAACCCAAAAAGGTCAATCAAAAATTAAACGATGTTTTTCTCTTCAAAAGATAAAAATTTATTAAGTTTGTCTTTTTAAAAAAGAAATAAATGATAAAAATTTCTTCATGAAAAAGAAAGAACTTCTTAAAGAATTAATCGTAAATTTTCAGCGATCGTTGCCCGGAAAGGTAATCGAACGCGAATTGATGTTGCCGTTGCACGGAGGGAAAATCATAACGGTTCCCGGCGTGCGCCGTTGCGGAAAATCATCACTTTTTATGTTGGTTGTCAACAAATTGCTGTCCGAAGGTGTCAAAAGCGATCGTATTCTTTTCTTGAATTTCGATGACGAACGCTTAACTTTTGCCGCAGACGAATTCGATGAGATACTCCAAGCCTATCGCGAATTGTATCCCGACATCAAGATGCGGGAGGTGTATGTTTTTTTTGATGAAATACAGATGACGACGGGTTGGGAACAATTCGTTCGAAGAATTTACGACACCGAAACGCAGAATATTTTTCTTACGGGTTCCAACGCGCGCATGCTTTCGTCCGAAATCGCCACTTCGTTGAGAGGGCGTACCCTGCAATTCGAGGAGTTTCCTCTTTCATTCGGCGAATATTGCCGGTTTAAGAAAGTATCGGTAAATGTTTATGATAAAACGATTCGCGCAAAAACAGTTAACTTGTTCCGCGAGTATTTGCGATACGGCGCTTTTCCTGAAATAGCGCTGAATCCGTCGACATACCGCGAGCAAACTTTGCAGGAGTATTTTTTCGTGATGCTCTACAAGGACTTGATTGAACGCTACAACATCCGTAATCCGCACACGGTGCGTTATTTCATTCGGCGCATCATGGCAAATATCTCCAAGCCGACATCTATCAACAAGATACACAACGAATTGAAATCGCAGGGGATCAGCGTGGGCAAAAATACGTTGTACGAGCTGGCGGAACAAACCGAAGCCATTTATCTTTTGCTCTCGTTGTCCAAATACGATCCGTCTTTGGTGAAGGAAACCGGCGCCGAAAAAAAGTATTATTGTATCGACAACGGGCTTCGAAACGCCATTCTTGTTCCTCACGGCGACGACTCGGGAGCCTTGCTCGAAAATCTCGTTTTTTTGCATTTGCGCCGAAATCATCCGTTCCGACGGGGAATGTATTATTTCAAAGGTAAGAGGGAATGCGATTTTGTGTTGACGGACGGCTCGCAAGTAACGGAATTGATTCAGGTTTCGTGGGATATGCACGACCCCGATACCCGTCAACGCGAAACGGCGGGACTGCTGGAAGCGGCAAAATACACCGGCTGCAAGCGTTTGACCGTTGTAACTTCCGAAACGGAAGAGGAATTCGAGGTTGAAGGCAATATTATTCGGGTATTTCCCGCATGGAAGTGGATGTTGAACGAAGAAAACCTGCCGGATATCAAAGAGCCGACAGGTCTGTAAATATAAGGCAATTAAGACCTATCGGGTTTTCAAAACCCGATAGGTCAATCCAAAATTGAAAATATAAAATCAAAAATACCATGATTCCAATGGAGCATTATTTGGTGGTGAGTTCCATCATGTTTTTTGCGGGGATTTACGGATTCATCGCACGGAAGAACCTGCTTACTATCCTGATATCCATCGAGTTGATATTAAATTCGGTCGAAATCAACTTCAGTGTATTCAACCGTTACCTCTATCCGGATCAGATGGAGGGCATGTTCTTCAGCCTGTTCGGTATCGCCATATCGGCAGCCGAAACAGCAGTGGCCATTGCCATCATCATCAATATTTACCGCAATGCACAAAATATTGACGTGCGGCATATCGACAAGCTGAATGGTTAATGATAAATGATCAATGGTTAATGATAAGACATCATTAACCATTAACAATTAATAATTAAAAAAATGGGTTTTACATTATTCATCATACTCGTTCCCTTGTTCCTGTTCCTTGTGCTGGGACTCGGGGGAGTTAAAATGAGCCACCGGGTGGCGGGCATCACAGGTACACTAGGTATGACCGTATCTGCCGTGCTATCGTATTTGGCTGCCTTCCGCTACTTCTTCATAGAAGGCAAAGTCGACGGTGTTTTCCGCGAAATCATTCCCTTCTCGGTGGAATGGCTACACTTCACGGATAAGCTGTTCATCAA
>JAVBRP010000125.1:0-3308 GCA_031547815.1 Bacteroidales bacterium
TTATATACCTGCCTGTTCTTGCAGGCGCTCATCCCCACAAATCCCGATTTTCCCAAAATATTTTGTTAATCGCTTCGAGTCATTTCGAACGGAAATCTCGTACCTGCATGATGACCGGACGGGATTGACCCCGTCGTACCATTCATGGGATTTCAAAATAACAATTCGGCAATATTTTTGATATATTGCCGAATTGTTATCATCTACACCTTTCGTAATGAATATGTTAACTTGCACTCATCGAAATCCCGGTCGATTCCGGCATTCGTTTGAATAAAAAAATATAAATTTGCTGCATCGAGTATAAGGAAAAATGATACGTTATCTTGCCCCGAAGCATGATGCCGTAACTGCCCGTCAAGAATAAAAAAATCATCAAAATGAATACATTTTCAAGCCGTCACATCGGCCCCCGCGACAGCGAACTGTCGCAAATGTTCGCCGTTACGGGCGTTTCGTCTTTGGACGAACTTATCGACAAAGCGCTTCCGAGCGACATCCGTTTGCCTCGTGCATTGGTTTTGCCTTGCGGAATCGGTGAAGCCGAATATTCGGACAAACTGCAACGGATAGCCGCGAAAAACAAGGTATACCGCAGCTACATCGGCATGGGGTATTACAACACTCTGATGCCGTCGGTTATCAAGCGTAATATTTTGGAGAATCCGTCGTGGTATACTTCGTACACGCCCTACCAAGCCGAGATTTCGCAGGGACGGCTCGAAGCATTGCTCAACTTTCAAACCGTGATCACGGAGCTTACCGCGATGGAAGCCGCCAACGCCTCGCTTTTGGACGAAGCCACAGCCGCCGCCGAAGCCATGATCATGATGCACAACGTTCGTTCGCGCGAAGCGGTGAAAGCCGGCGCCGATCGTTTTTTTGTCGACCGGAAGGTATTCCCGCAAACGTTGGCGGTGATGATCACCCGCGCCGAGCCGCTCGGCATCGAAATCGTGAAAGGCGACTATAAAACCTTCACGCCCGACGGCAAATTCTTCGGCGCGTTGGTGCAATATCCCGATGCCGACGGGCAGATCAACGATTATCGCGCTTTCGCGGAAGCGATACATGCCGTCGGCGCCAAGATCGGTGTTGCCGCCGATTTGATGAGTCTTTCCCTGCTGACGCCTCCGGGCCGATGGGGCGCAGACGTGGCGGTAGGATCGTCGCAGCGTTTCGGCATCCCCATGGGCTACGGAGGCCCGCATGCCGCATATTTCGCCACGCGCGACGAGTTCAAACGCAACATGCCGGGCCGCATCATCGGCGTGAGTATCGACGCACAAGGAAAACGCGCGCTTCGCATGGCGTTGCAAACGCGCGAACAACATATCAAGCGCGAACGCGCCACTTCCAATATCTGCACCGCACAGGCGCTGCTGGCCACCATGGCGGGAATGTACGCCGTATACCACGGCCCCGAAGGAATCAAAGCCATCGCGACACGCATACACGAGAGAACATGCGCCGTATCGAAAGTTTTGAGCAGTCGGTTGAAATATAAAGTAACCGAATCCGACTTTTTCGACACGCTGGTTGTCGAAACGGTCGCGAATCAAATGAACATCATTCGTCGGGCAGCCGAAGCGAAAGAGCTGAATTTCCGGTACGAAAACAATCGGATCAAAATCAGCATGGACGAAACGACAAGCGAAAACGATATGAAAGATATCATCAACGCTTTCGCGGAAGCGGCCGAAAATAAATTTGATGTCAATGAGTTGCAAGGTGTTGATTGCTCGACGACTATCGAAAAGAAATTCCTTCGCGAAGACGCTTATCTACAACAGCCTGTTTTTAACCGCTATCGTTCCGAAACGGAAATGATGCGGTACATCAAAAAGCTCGAACGCAAAGACATTTCGCTGACGCATTCGATGATTCCGCTCGGTTCGTGCACCATGAAACTGAACGCCGCCACAGAAATGTTCGCGCTCGGCAGTCCCCAATTCGGCAATATTCATCCGTTTGCGCCGAAAGAACAAGCTGCGGGTTATCACGAACTGATCGACGAACTGTCGCGCCAATTGTCCGTCATCACGGGTTTCGATGCGGTTTCGTTTCAACCAAACTCGGGCGCGGCGGGAGAATATGCCGGACTGATGGTGATTCGCGGTTATCTTGCCGCCAACGGCCAAGGTCATCGCAACACGGTGCTGATACCTTCGTCGGCACACGGCACCAACCCCGCCAGCGCCGCAATGGCGGGCATGAACATCGTCACCGTTCCGTGCGACGACAACGGAAATATCGACATCGCCAAACTGAAAGAACTTGCCGAAGCCGACAAAGATCGATTGGCCGCGCTGATGATCACTTACCCGTCCACGCACGGCGTATTTGAAGAAGGCGTGAAAGAAATTACCGAAATCGTTCATCGCTGCGGCGGACAGGTATACATGGACGGCGCCAACATGAACGCTCAGGTGGGATTGACGAATCCGGGTTTCCTCGGAGCCGATGTGTGCCACCTCAATCTTCATAAGACTTTTGCGATACCGCACGGCGGAGGCGGCCCCGGAATGGGGCCTATCTGCGTGGCGGCGCATCTGACGCCTTATTTGCCGGGACATCCTGTCATTTCGTCGGAAAGCGATAAAAGCATTACGGCCATCGGCGCAGCTCCGTGGGGAAGCGCGAGCATTCTCACCATTTCGCACGCCTACATTTGCATGATGGGCGGCGACGGCTTGACGCAAGCGACCCGAATGGCCATCCTCAACGCCAATTATCTTGCGGCGAAGCTCCGTCCTTATTTCGACGTGATGTTTACCAACAGCAACGGCATGGCGGCACATGAACTGATATTGTCGTGCAACGCTTGCAAAAATACGGGCGTTGTAGCGGCCGACATCGCCAAGCGCTTGATGGACTATGGGTTTCACGCTCCGACATTGTCGTTTCCCGTGGCCAATACATTAATGATAGAACCCACCGAGAGCGAATCGTTGCAGGAACTCGATCGTTTCGTCGAAGCCATGATCGGCATCCATGCCGAAATTCGCGAAATAGCCGACGGCAAAGCCGATGCGACGGACAATGTATTGAAGAACGCCCCGCACGCCGAGCAAACGGTCGCAGCCGATAGTTGGACGCATCCGTACACGCGCGAAAAAGCGGCTTATCCGTTGGATTGGATTCGCGAAAACAAGTTCTGGCCCGGCGTCGGTCGTGTAGACGATGCTTACGGCGATCGGAATTTTTTCTGCACCTGCGATAAGTGAATCATTTTTGATTTTTGATTTCTCATCATCGTATATATACTTTATGCGGTCAAGTTTTGTGATATTTTCTTTTAGTAAAAC
>JAVBRP010000210.1:0-8761 GCA_031547815.1 Bacteroidales bacterium
ATGATCACATTTTTTGTTTCCATTGCACTTCTCATCGGCGGATATTTTGTTTACGGCAAATTGGTCGAACGGATATTCGGCGTTGATCCCGATCGCCCGACACCGGCTTACGAGCATACCGACGGAGTGGATTATGTCCCGATGGGCTGGGGTCGTATTTTCTTGATACAGTTTTTGAACATTGCCGGGCTGGGGCCGATTTTCGGAGCGGTGATGGGTGCGGTTTACGGGCCTGTCGCTTTCTTGTGGATCGTGTTCGGAAGTATTCTCAGCGGCGCGGTGCACGACTATTTTTCGGGAATGTTGTCGGTCAGGAACAAAGGGTTCAGTCTTCCCGAAATCGTGGGCAAATATATGGGCAACGGGTTCAAACAATTCATGCGGGTTTTCACGGTGTTGCTGATGATTCTTGTCGGAACGGTCTTTGTATCGGGGCCTGCGGAATTGCTGGCAAGCATGACGCCCGAATATTTGAATTTTCCGGTGTGGTGCATCATCATTTTCATTTATTACATTTTGGCGACCCTGCTCCCGATCGATAAGATCATCGGCAAAATATATCCGTTTTTCGGATTTGCCATGTTGTTCATGGCAGTGGGCATCGGCGCGGCATTGGTTTGGAACGGCGCCCCGATACCCGAAGCGATACCTTCGAACCTGCACAACATGAACCCCGATCCGGACAAGTTCCCGATACTTCCGATGCTTTTCATTTCGATTGCCTGCGGAGCCATTTCGGGTTTTCATGCCACGCAATCGCCGTTGATGGCGCGTTGCTTGAAAAACGAACGTCAAGGCCGTCGCGTGTTTTACGGAGCGATGATTGCCGAAGCTATCGTTGCGTTGATTTGGGCTGCTGCCGCGATGAGCTTTTTCGGATCGATGGGCGGATTACATGAATTTGTACAATCGCACCCGAAAAATCCTCCGGCGGTAATCGTCAAAGAGATTGCCAACAGTTGGCTGGGCGTTTTCGGCGGACTGCTGGCCATCATCGGAGTGATTGCCGCCCCGATTACGTCGGGCGATACGGCATTTCGTTCGGCGCGGCTTATCGTGGCCGATTTTATCAACTACAGTCAGAAAAAGATCAACCGGCGAATCATCGTCGCAATCCCGCTGTTCGTTGCAGCCATGATTCTTCTGCAAGCCAACTTCGGCGTTATTTGGCGCTACTTCGCGTGGTCGAACCAAACGCTGGCGACTGCAACGCTGTGGACAATCACGGTATATCTGGCCGGGGAAAGGAAATTCTATTGGATCACGTTGATTCCCGCGTTGTTCATGACGATGGTTATCTCAACCTATCTTGTGGTGGCGCCCGAAATGGCGGGCTTGTCGACGGCGGTGGGCTATCCGTTCGGCGCGGCGTGCACGGCGGCAACGGCAGGCTTATTCTTTTGGTGGATGGCGAAAAGGAATCGTGGCCGGGAATGATTCGCAAATCATTCAAACCAGTCGCTTACCTCCGCTTCTTGGATACATTCTTCCAAAGAGCCTTCCTTAATCGTCATCCATTTGTTGTCGGAGCTTTGCCAATCCAGTGAACAATCGCGGTATGCTTTGTCGTACAAGGTGATCCGTGCCAAAGGAAATTCCAAATATTTCCCGTCGATCAACGGCACCGTATAAGTTACGCCCTCTATTCGTGTCTGCTCGTACAGTCTGTACAAATACACGCGGCCTGCCCGAATGTCGATTCGCGACACGAGTTGTCGAATTTTTGTCGTTTTCTCGATTTCGGCTTCTATATTTTTCAGCAAGAGGTTTTTATCTCGTTGATCTAATTTTATCGGGGTTTTCACTTTAACCCAAACCATGCCTTTTCTGTTCATTAATCGAGTTTTTAAAATGATTTTTTATTATCAGGGATATTTGTTTGCTTTCCTTTCGCGATTACACATTCCTCCTCTGCCCAATCGGTAATTTTTTTAACCGGCCAAAGTTAGCAAAATTATGGCTAAATAGATATCGGGTTTCGAACAACGCCTGACCATGCTCATGCGGATGTCTCCCGTTGGTGTTTCCACCGGCGATGGCTCCATAGCCAGTATTCGGGATGGCGACGGATGCTTTGTTCGAGCAATGCCGTGTGTTTTTCGGTAATTTCCAACGGTTGCGTTTCCGCCGCGCTTTCCGCGATAAGCGTAGTGTCGACCGTGTAATAGCCGCGTTTCATCCTGCGCACTTCGAGATACATCACCGCTACGTTATATCGTCGCGACAGTTTCTCTATTCCCAAGTGTACGGGCGTGTCGCGATTCAGAAATGTTGTCCAATATTGTATCATATTTTTTTGAGGCGATTGATCGCTCAGAAAACAAAGGACGATCGGTTCGTTCCCGCCCATAAAACGGTTTACGGCTCTCACGGCTTCATCCGCAGGAATGATTTCCGTTCCGAATCTGGTTCGTATGCCGTTGACAAGATTGTCGAACGATTTATTTTTCAACGGCTTGTACAATGTGGTCTGCCGGTAGGGATTCACGGGTTTGAGGGTGGCCAGCCATTCCCAATTGCCGTAATGGCCGGTGGCGAAAAAAATATGTTTGTTTTTGCGATGCAGTTCCTCAAGCAATTCCGGCGTGGTGAACCGAATGCGGCGTTGTATCTCTCGCGGGGAGATGTGCAGCACTTTAATGGTTTCGAAAACGACATCGCACAAAAAGCGATAAAAACGGCGAGCAATCTTTTTCCGTTCCTTATCGGATTTTTCGGGGAAAGCGCTTTTCAAATTTTCCTCAACGACATCGCGCCGATAGCGTACAATATGATACGCCGTCAAATAGAGTAAGTCGGAAAGCCGATACAGACACCGAAGCGGCAAATACGAAAGAAGCAGGCAGAATCCGTATATCATTTTCAATAAATTTTGTCGTGTCAAAGCATTACAAAAATAGCGAAACCGGGAATTGCATCAAAAAAAATTTGACGAAAGTATATCGATTCCGATGTGTCAATCAGCCGGTTCATACAATAATTCGGGCTTTCATTTTCATTGATTTCTATCTTGCCCTTTTGTAAAGGAACATACAACTTCCTATCTTTGTTTTTCAAGAAGAATGAATTTAATGCACTTTTTATGGACAATACACTTATCGCCGGCATACGTTCGGCAAATCATCAACTTACGGAGACAACCTCTGCCGCGCCGCAACAGATCGTCGCACGGTTCGGCATGTTACAGGCGCAAGATTTCAACTCGGCCAAATGGGCAATCGGCATACGTATTCGCGGATGCACGGAAAAAGTCGTAGAAGAAGCGTTCAATAAAGGCGAAATACTCAGGACGCACGTGTTGCGCCCGACATGGCATTTTGTCGTTCCCGAGAACATTCGGTGGATGCTGCGGCTGTCGGCAAAACGGATTGTGCAATCAATGAAGTCGAGAGACCGCGACCTCGGCCTCAACGATGAAATTTACGGCAACTGTTATCGCATGATCGAAAAAGTGTTGGAGAAAGACAGTGATGTAACGCGGGAAGAATTGGCGAAACACTTGCACGCTGCCGGCATCAAGGCCGATTCTTCGCAAATGAATCATATAATGACGGGTGCGGAAGCAAACGGAATTGTATGCAGCGGAGCGATGCGCGGAAAAAAGCATACTTACGCATTGCTGGAAAAAAGGGTTCCTGCGGTAAAACCTCTGAACAAGGAAGAATCTTTGGCAAAACTTGCGCGCATTTATTTCACGGGACACGGCCCCGCCGTATTGCAGGATTTTGTTTGGTGGTCGGGATTATCGATCGGCGAAGCGCGCCAAGGATTGGAGTCGGTAAAATCGGAATTCGTTTCGGAAACCGTCGACGGACAAACTTATTGGATGCCGGCCGCCGGTTCCGGACTTCCGGCAAACGGGAGCCAAGTGCATTTACTGCCGGCGTTCGACGAATATATTGTGGGCTACCGGGACCGAACAGCGGTGCTCCCGGCCGAAAATCAACGAAAGGCGGTTTCGAGCAACGGTATTTTCCGGCCTGTGGTGATCAAAGACGGTCGGGTGATCGGATTGTGGAAAAAAGCGACTTCGGGAAAGAAAGTGATCACGGTTGAACCTTTCGAAGCCATCGACGATACGACGCAAGGTATGATAGACAAGGCAGCGGAGAGATTCCGGGCTTTTTTGATCGGATAGCTGAAATTCGAACGGCAAAGCCAAATGCACCCCGCGCATTACCTGTTGATACCGGTTGTTTGTTGCAGCATGTTCATCCGCTCCTTTCGGGCCTTGTTCACCACTTTCTTTTTGTGCAGCCGCGCATAGTATCGATATCCGAAAAAGACGAGGCACATTGCCGCCAAAGCAATCACTGCGGGAAGATATTGGTTGAGAAGCAACAGAACAAGCGGAATCAGAATGGCGAAACCGGCAATGAATTTCAGATACTTGAACGGCTTTTCGACTTCGTCTATTCGGGCGCGGTCCACAAGCGTTGTTCCTTTGACGCCGTTGCGGCCCGTGCCGTCCATCATGACATGATGCGGTTCGCCGTCATACTCGTAAAAAACCGTCCAAACGGGAATAAGCACAGACCGTCCGTCGTTACTCTGTTCGGAAGTAACGGCCGATTTAAAGTCTTTGAATTCCGATCCCGACATTTGCCTCTCGGCGGCTTTTTGCGCGACGTTTTTCAACGTGCTCTCGCCTTGCCTGATCCAAACGGCCTTTTTATCGAGATTGCGGAGCGAAAAGAGATAATCGTTGAGGCTGTCGGAAGAGAACGGTTTTACGGCGTCGGCATCGTAATCGAACGTGCGGACGTATTCCGCCATTTCGGGAGGCGCTTCGACGCCGGCAAATGCGAGGCATACGAAAGAATAATTGCCTTTTGTTACGCCGCTTTGCGGGCGATATTTTCCTCCCGGCGCCGTGTCGGGAGCGCCGACTTCGGGTTGCCGCACCATGCAATTCCACGAGCATTCGTACCGGCCTTCGTAAAGGAACGCCGGCAGATAGAACCCGCGAACATTTTTAAGCGAAATGATGTCGATGATATTATTCGGCGTATAATCCGCATCGATCAACATTTCGAGCGCCGCACGTTCGAAATCGTTTCGCGAAGTTGCGAACGGCACCAAACCGTCCGGTTCGTCCGTTTCCTGCAACATGGTTCCCGTGATTTGAAAATCGACGCCGCAATACATGCATTTCATCGGCCCCGACAGTTGGTCGACGCTGTTGATCTTTCCGTGACATTTCGGACATTCGACTTGGTGGTATTTGAATGTTGACATATTTTTACGGTATGAGAAGTTATCGAAAATCGACATATCGGCTTGACGATAAAGTAACCGTCCGAACGCCGATAATGTTCGGTTGTCTTTATACACGGTCAAAAATAATCAAAAAAAACGCGGCATCAAAATAACATCAATCCCGTAACAAAAAAGGCACTATATTTGTGTGTTCATCATCAAAAACACATTGCCATGACTGTAATGGAAATAGACCAAAAAAAAATCAGATTGATACGGTCAATTATGGATGCCGATGCCAAGGAAATAGCAGAAGTGGAAAAAGTATTCGGTATCGGGAAAAAACCTTCGGCCTTATGTTCGGCTGAAGAACTGCGGGAAAGCGTTCGACAACAATTGGATGATTTGAAAGCCGGGAAAACAGAATTTATCCCGCATGAACAACTTAAAAGAAAAGCAATATAATGATCATCAAGTGGTCTCCTGCTGCGATCCGGGATTTAGACGAAACTTTTGATTTTTACGCGACAAAGAGCCTGCAAGCTGCTGCAAGGTTGTATAACTCCATTATTGACGAAGCCGAAATTTTAAAATCACAACCGTATATAGCGGCTGTCGAACCGGTTTTTGAAGAATTTACGGAAGTAATACGTTCGCTTTTCGTGTGTAAAGGAAAGTTTAAAATTGTATATCATATTGAAAATGGTACCGTGTACGTATTTCGCGTATGAGATTGCCGACAAAATCCGGAAAAACTGAAACGGTCTTTACGAGCATAAAGAGGACTAAAAATCGGGTTTCGTGATTAAGTATTCCATAGAGGAGAAATGAATGTCGGCGAGACCGTCAAATGATGCGAAAAATAATGTCATCGATGCATAAATTGTTGGTGATCGTCGGCCCGACGGCCGTGGGCAAAACGCGCGTTGCCGTTGAGGTTGCCAAGGCTTTGGGTACGGAAATCGTTTCGTGCGATTCGCGGCAGATGTACCGCGAAATGCGCATCGGCACCGCCGTGCCCGAACCGGAGGAGCTGGCTGCGGTTCCGCACCACTTCATCGGCAATCTCTCCATTCGCGACTACTACAACGTGAGCATGTTCGAGCAGGAATGCCTGCAATTGCTCGAGCGGCTGTTCGCGAAATACCCGACGGCAGTGATGACGGGCGGATCAGGGCTTTACGCGGATGCGCTGTGCAAAGGAATCGACGATTTCCCGACGGTCGATCCCGAAATCCGGAAAACGGTGATCCGGCAATTCGAAGCTGAAGGAATAGAATATCTGCGGCGTCAATTGAAAATGCTCGATCCCGATCATTACGCGAAAGTCGATCTGCGCAACCACAAACGGATCATGAAAGCCGTAGAAGTGTGCCTGCAAACGGGAAAGCCCTATTCGTCGTTCCTTACGGCGCAGGAACGAAAACGGCCGTTCGACATCGTGAAGATACTGCTCGACCGGCCGCGCGAGGAACTGTTCGATCGGATCAACCGCCGCACGGACTTGATGATGGAAGCCGGTCTGCTCGAAGAAGCGCAATCGCTGTATCCCTATCGGCATTTGAACGCGCTCAACACGGTCGGCTACAAGGAACTGTTTGCTTACATGGACGGGTTGCACGATTTGGACACGGCCGTCGAGCTGATACGCCGCAACACGCGACGTTACGCCAAACGGCAATTGACATGGTTCGGCCGCGACCCGGAAATGAAAAGAATGCATCCGGACAACATCGATGAGTTAATAACGGTGCTGAATTCGTAGATCGGCGTATGCGAATCGCGGAGGTGATTATTTTCCCGCCGCGAGACGCAAAAGGCAATAAACCAACGGCCGCTCGAATATTTTCGGGCGGCCGTTATAGCTTTTGACATGAACCGAAATGTTTATTCGCCGTCGGGCGTTTCGTTCGCGGGCTTCGCCGCCTTTTCCTTTTTGCGCATTCGGCAATATGGTGTGCGGCGATCCCGGTTTTTGCGACATGGAGTAACCCGGCCGCCTGCTTTCTTATTCCGCCCGAAGCACAAACGCCCCGTCCCTGTCGGTTCTGTGGCACTTCACACCTTGTTCGAGGCACTCTTTTTCCCGGCGTTCGATCCAACCGGGCGAATTGGATGCATCGATCACCACCACATTCGGCCGGCAGGTTCTCATCAGTTGCTCGATCCGAATATCCGCATTCCGGGCCAACACCGCAACATCGACCTTGACGGACGATCCGCCGCCGTCCTCCGGAGGCAGGTTGCGCGTGAAAATAGCTAACCGCCTGTTCGCAAATTGCACGAAATTCCCGGCGGCATAGATATTCGAGTCAGGCTCCGAGCGAAGCAGCGCCGAATCCAAAAGCGTGCATTCCGGCGCGTTCAACTGCATGGCGACACGCTGATTGGCGGTAGAAAGCGATGCGTTGAACGACGGGTTGCGGCTTTCGTACCAAATCGTATTATTGCGCCCGTCGGCAAATTGCAGCAAACTGCTTCCCGAAACATGATATACGAGAAGTTGCCGGCGCGTCAGGTCTTTGTATTCCCTCAGGCCGGCCCCCGTTATCCAAACCAAACACAGCGCAAGCGAAGCAAACAAATACGCCTTGCGCGCGGATAAGGCCCAAGCGCTCAACGTTGCCGCCAATAAAAATACCGCCGGGATTTCCCACGCTTGGAACCGTATTCCCCAAATAACGCTTCCCGGAAGTTTTTCGATGAAAAAAATGCATGCGTTGAGGCCGTACAAAAACATATCCAACGCCCAACCCGCCGCATGAAGCAAAACCGATACGGGCGAAACGATAAACAAAAGCAACGAGCCGTAGATGATCACACTCGCGCCCGGGATGACGACCAAATTGCTCAAAATGAAATAGACGGGAAACTGATGAAAGTAGTATAACGACAAAGGCACCGTGCCTATTTGCGCCGCCAGGGAAACGCAAGTCAAGCTCCAAACGTAATCGGGCAACCGACCCTTGAACGAAAACAATCCGTAAAACTTAGGATGAAAAAACACGATGGCAATGACCGCCAGGTACGAAAGCTGAAACCCGACTTCGAAAAGGTTGGCCGGATTGATGAATAAAAGGATAAATGCCGATGCCGCAATGCTGTTGTAAATATACGCCTTCCGGCGGAATGCTTCGCCGGCAATAATGAACGAAAACATGGTGGATGCGCGCATCACCGAAGGCGACATGCCGGTG
The DNA here is from genome assembly GCA_031547815.1 of Bacteroidales bacterium. Classification (GTDB taxonomy): domain Bacteria; phylum Bacteroidota; class Bacteroidia; order Bacteroidales; family UBA4181; genus JAIRLS01. The sequence goes on from JAVBRP010000210.1 coordinate 8,397, forward strand.
ATGAGTGCATACAGCCACAGCGCAGCAAGAAGGATCAGAGCGCGCAACAATTTCGCCCGTCCCCGAAAGGAAATCGGCTTCAATAAAAGGCTCAAAATAAGATAAACGATGCCGACATGCAAACCCGACACCGCCAGCACATGCATGGCTCCCGACGCCGAGTATGCTCCGCGCAATGCATCATCCAGATCGGCTTTATAACCCAAAACCAACGCGGAAGCCACCGCCAACTCGTCGCCGCTAAGCCCCGCGCGCTTATAAACATCCAATAACGAAGCGCGTATCCGGTTCGAAAGATTCAGCAACGGGCCTTGCGCATATTCGTCCAAACGCCGCCAACTGCCGCTTTCCGCGAAGACGCTGCG
>JAVBRP010000334.1:0-7355 GCA_031547815.1 Bacteroidales bacterium
TAATTCTTTTTTTGAGGAGTTATTTATGATTTTTCGTCCAAGCGCAACCGACAGGCGAACAACTTTTGGTACTTATTTCGACATCAAAAAAGAACGAGAAAAAAGACGAAGAATAAATAGCGCCCCAAAAAAAGATTAACCCCATTTTTTAATCCGTATCTTTGCAATAAAATATTGTACGATGAATTATCGCGCCGTAATTTTCGATTTGGACGGTACGCTGGCCGACACGCTGGAAGATATTTCCGACACCATGAACCGTACGCTTGCCGCCTGCGGCTATCCGACGCACGGATACGATGCATACCGTTTCTTTGTGGGCAACGGCCTCAAGAACTTGGTAACGCAAAGTCTGCCCGAGGCGGCTCAAACCGACGAGATCATCCGGGTGTGTCACGACCGGATGGTTGCCGACTATACATTAAATTACATCAACAAAACACGATTGTACGACGGCATTCCCGAATTGCTGGATGCGCTTTCGCGGCAAAACGTCCGATTGGCGATTCTTTCGAACAAAGCCGATGCGATCACGCAAAAGATATGCGACCGGCTGTTGGGAAATTGGAAGTTTGAAGCGATCGTGGGCGCCTCCGAGCGTTTTCCGCGCAAGCCCGATCCCGAATCGGCGCTGTTCATCACCTACCTGATGGGCGTCATGCCGGAAAATGTTTGCTATTTGGGCGACAGCGATGTGGATATGCGCACCGCGCTCGCTGCCGGTTTTTATCCCGTCGGCGCCGGATGGGGATTCCGCCCGAAGGAGGAACTGATCGAAAGCGGCGCGCGAAAGGTTATCGACAGCCCGACGGATTTGTTGCAACTTTTTTGAGCGAGCCGATGTCCGCATACTTGGAACAAGACATCAAGTTTCTGCCCGGCGTAGGCCCCAAACGCGCCGAAATGCTCGAACGGGAACTCGAAGTTCGAACATTCGGCGATTTGCTGTATTATTTTCCGTACAAGCATATCGACCGCACGAAATTTTATGCCGTTAAGGATATTACTCCTTCGGACACTTACATTCAGGTGCGGGGCCGCATCGCTTCGATGCGGAAGGAAGGCGCCGTGCCGAAAGAGCGCTTGGTGGTGCAACTGATGGATCACACGGGCACGATCCCGCTGCTGTTTTTCAAGGGTATACGCTACATGACGCAAAGCCTCAAGCAAGGCGGCGATTATGTCGTTTTCGGGAAACCGACGGAATTCAACGGCCAGGTAAATTTCGTACATCCCGAAATGGAGCCTGCCGACAAGCACGAGGAAGGCATAGCAGCCATGCTGCAAGCGTATTACAGCACTACCGAACGTCTGAAAAACGGCTACATCACTTCGCGCGTCATCGGCCGGTTGATGGTAAGCCTTTGGCAAGGGATGAAAACAAATGTTGCCGAAACACTTTCCGACGACATCATCGGCCGGTATCGCCTGATACCGTTGCACGACGCGCTGTTCAATATTCATTTTCCGCAAAGCGCGCTCCTGTTGCAGAAAGCGCAGTACCGGCTCAAATTCGAAGAACTGTTTTGGATACAGCTTCGCATGTTGTATCTCCGCGAGGAGCGCAACATCACCGTCAAAGGCTTCTATTTCGGTAAAGTCGGCGAACTGTTCAACCGTTTCTATTCGGAATATCTGCCTTTCGAACTGACGGATGCGCAAAAACGGGTGATACGCGAGATTCGTGCGGACATGGGAAACGGAAAACAGATGAATCGATTGCTGCAAGGCGATGTGGGAAGCGGAAAAACGTTGGTGGCGCTCATGGTGATGCTCATTGCGCTGGACAACGGCTATCAGGCTTGCTTGATGGCGCCGACCGAAATATTGGCGGGACAGCATTTTCAAACCATTTCGCGCATGGTGGAGGGCTTGGGTATTGATGTCGCTTTGCTGACGGGTTCCACGAAAAAGAAAGACCGGCAAGTGATCCGCGAGGGGTTGATCGACGGAAGCATCCGTATATTGATCGGTACGCACGCTTTGATCGAAGAAGCCGTGCAATTTGCCGATCTCGGTTTGGTGGTGATCGACGAGCAGCATCGTTTCGGCGTGGCGCAACGCGCCCGCTTGCGAACGAAAAACGTCGAAGCGCCGCACGTGCTGGTAATGACGGCCACGCCCATTCCGCGCACGCTGGCCATGACCGTATACGGCGACTTGGATGTGTCGATTATCGACCAACTTCCGCCGGGACGCAAACCCGTAAAAACCGTGCATTATTTCGACAACCGACGCAAGGACGTGTACGAATTCATGCGCCGGCAGATTGCCGAAGGACGGCAGGTGTATGTCGTTTATCCGCTGATCGGCGAATCGGAAAAAATGGATTACAAAAATCTGGAAGAGGGATTCGAACATATTCGAAAGGCTTTTCCCGAAAAGGACAATTACGGCGTGATTATGGTGCACGGCAGAATGCCGGCGGCAGACAAAGATTTGGCCATGCGCATGTTCAAGGAAGGCAGGGCGCAGATCATGGTGGCCACCACGGTGATCGAAGTCGGCGTGGACGTGCCGAACGCTTCGGTGATGGTGATCGAAAGCGCGGAACGATTCGGACTGTCGCAGTTGCACCAGTTGCGGGGGCGCGTGGGACGCGGAGCCGCCCGGTCGTATTGCATTTTGATGAGTTCGTACAAGCTGAGCGAGGACGGCCGCAAACGCCTGCAAACGATGACTTCCACCGGCGACGGGTTTGTGATTGCCGAAGCCGACCTGAAACTGCGCGGCCCGGGCGATATAGACGGGACGCAACAGAGCGGCATTCCGTTCAACCTGCGTATCGCATCTTTGGCCACCGACGGCCAACTGCTGCAATTGGCGCGCAATGCGGCATCGGATATTCTGACTTCCGATCCCGGGCTTCTTTCGCCCGAACATGCATTGCTGAAAAATTCGCTGCAAAAACAGTTGTCCGGCGAAGTGAATTGGAGCAAGATCGGGTGACAGATACACGTGTTGCAAACATGCGCAGGCGGAAATTCCCGCGTTAGCGGCAATGCGGGGGGACGGCTTTTTTATTTCATTTTTGTCGGAAATCATTGCGCAATAATAATTTCTTCCTTTCTTTTGCACCCTGAAATTTAACATTTAAAGTATGGAAAAGAGATCAAAAGTTTGGTCTGTCATTCGTTCGCATCTGATCATCACTTTCGGATTGCTGTGCACCACCTTCGGCTGGGGCGCTTTTTTGATACCGGGCAACGTCACCGGCGGCGGTGTCAGCGGCATTGCGGCCATCATCTATTTTGCCACGGGCTTTCCGGCAGGCGTTACTTACCTGTTGATCAATATTGTGCTGATCGGCGCGGCCATGAAGATCGTCAACGTCAGTTTCGGTTTGAAGTCGATATACGGCGTCATCGTCTTTTCCCTGTTGCTCAGTATGTTTCAGCAACTGATCCCCAAGCCGTTGGTTGACGACACCCTGCTTGCAGCCATCATGGGAGGCATACTGTCGGGAATCGGCACCGGAATCGTATTCACGCAAGGAGGCAGCGCCGGCGGAACCGATTTGATCGCGATGATGGTCACCGGACGGCGCAACATCAGTCCCGGCCGTGTCATCATGATGGTCGACGTGGTGGTGATTTCATCCTCGTTCATCATCTTCCACGATCTGCAACGAATGATCTACGGCTATTTCGTGATGGTGATCGCAAGCTATGTGGTCGATTTTGTGCTGGCCGGCTCCAAACAATCTTACCAGCTTTTCATCTTTTCGAACAAGTACGAAGAAGTTGCCGAGCGAATTTTTACCAACGTCAAGCGCGGTATGACATTGGTGGATGCGCAAGGCTGGTATACCAAAAAACCGACGAAGATGATTCTGGTCATCGTTCGCAAATACGAAGTAAGCGATGTATTCCGCGCCGTCAAGGAAGTCGACCCCGAAGCGTTCATCTCCATGGGCAACGTCATGGGCGTATACGGAAAAGGCTTTGATCCGATGAAAGTTAAATAGTTTAAAGTTTGAGGTTTAAAGTTTAAAGTTGGGCAAAGCCACGTAACCTGAAACTTGAAACCTCAAACTTGAAACTATTTCGTATTTTTGCGGTGTAATGAAAAATATTTCTTCTCTCACGGAGAATCGTTTGGCTGACGTTTATGCCGGACATCCGTCGATACCGCAATCGGAACAATTGTTTCGGGCGGGAACTTGCATGCATCTTAAAGGGTTATCGTGTTCTTCGCCTGCATTGGCGGCCTCGTCGTTGATAAAACGACGGGCGGACAATCATATTTTCGTGTTGCCCGACAGCGATTCGGCGGCATATTTCCACAACGATCTGGCGAATATTCTCGGCGACGCCGACGTGTACTTTTTCCCGTCGTCGTATAAGCGGATGACCGCCCGCATACAACCGTCCGAAGGAAACATCATTCTGCGAACCCGTGTGCTGGAGGCTTTGGCCGAAGAGCGCAAGATCATCGTCGTGACTTATGCACATGCGCTGGCCGAGAAAGTGGTTTCGGGCGAAAATCTGCAACGCAACACGCTGCAATTACGGAAAGGCGAAAAAATATCCATAGAATTTATCCGCGAAGTATTGTGCGAATACGGGTTTACGTTGACGGACTTTGTGTACGAACCGGGCCAATACTCCATTCGCGGAAGCATCGTCGACATTTTTTCGTATTCCTGTCATCAACCTTACCGGATCGACTTTTTCGGCGATGAAGTCGAATCCATTCGCTCGTTCGACGTCGACACGCAATTGTCCGAAACGCAAACGGATACGATTCGGATCATTCCCGACATGAGCGCGGAAAAACATCACGGCGGCCGATCGTGTTTGCTCGCCCGTTTCGACAATTCGGCGGTGGTGTGGAGCGACAATCTGGGCGTGACGCTTCACGAAATCGCGCGCATCAATGCCAATCCGCCCGTCGATGTGTATGCGGGCGACGAATACGTCCCGTTTCGTGTCGATGAAACGCTTGTCGGCGAAGAAGAAATACTTTCGTTGTTGAAAAATTTTTGCCGGGTGGAATTCGGATCGAATTTTTATTACCCGGCGGATACGGAATTGAAGTTCAACACCGCTCCGCAACCCGCGTTTAACAAGAACTTCGAACTGTTGGCCGCCGACATTGCCTCGCACACCGATCGCGGATACACCGTGGCGTTGATGAGCGAAAACAAGAAGCAATTCGACCGACTGCGCAATATTTTCGCCGACATCACGCCGAAAGCCGATTTTGTTGCCGTATACAATATTGTTCATGAGGGATTTATCGACCACGATCTGAAACTTTGTCTGTATACCGACCATCAGATTTTCGAACGATACCACAAATACCGCACGCAATCGGGCTTGTCGCAATCCAAAAGCCTTACTTTGAAAGAATTGCAAGGCTTGCATCCGGGCGATTATATCGTACATGCCGACCACGGCGTGGGAATTTTCGGCGGTCTGGAAAAGCAGATCGTCAACGGCAAGGCGCAGGAATGCATCCGTTTGGTGTATCGCGACAACGACGTGCTGTACGTCAACATCCACAACCTGCATAAGATTTCGAAGTTTCGCGGCAAGGACGGCGAGCAGCCCAAAATATACAAACTCGGTACGCCCGCTTGGCAAAACCTGAAACAGAACACCAAGAAGAAAGTCAAGGATATTGCGCGCGACCTGATCAAACTCTATGCGCAGCGTCGCGTCAACAAAGGCTTTGCGTTTTCGCACGACACCTACATGCAGGAAGAATTGGAGGCGTCGTTTATATACGAGGACACGCCCGACCAGTTGAAAGCCACGCAAGCCGTCAAAAGCGGCATGGAAAGCGGCCTGCCGATGGATCATTTAGTGTGCGGCGATGTGGGCTTCGGGAAAACCGAAATCGCCATTCGCGCGGCTTTCAAGGCTGTGGCCGACAACAAGCAGGTGGCAATACTGGTGCCGACTACCATTCTTGCGTTGCAGCACGAGCAAACTTTTAAGGAACGGCTCGAAAAATTTCCGTGCACGATCGATTCCATCAGCCGCCTGAAACCCGCCAAGCAGCAGCGCGAAACGCTGAAAGCCATGGCCGATGGGAAAGTGGACATTATCATCGGCACGCACAAATTGTTGGGTAAGGATGTGAAATTCAAAGACCTCGGATTGTTGATCGTCGACGAGGAACAGAAATTCGGCGTCGGTGCCAAAGAGAAACTCAAAGCCCTGCGCGTCAATGTCGATACGTTGACGCTGACCGCCACGCCGATTCCGCGCACGCTGCAATTCTCGTTGATGGGCGTTCGCGAAATGTCCATCATCGCCACCCCGCCGCCCAATCGCCATCCGATACAGACGGAACTGAGCACGTTCGATCAAGACGTGATTCGCGAAGCCATCGAATACGAAGTGTCGCGCGGCGGACAGGTTTTCTTCATCCACAACCGCATTCAAACGCTTCGCGATACGGAAATGCTGATCCGCCGCCTGTGTCCCGAAGTATCGACCGTTTCCGCGCACGGGCAGATGGACGGCGAAGAACTCGAAAGGATCATGCTCGACTTCATCAACGGCGACTATAATGTGTTGGTGGCCACTTCGATCATCGAATCGGGGCTTGACATACCGAATGCCAATACCATCATCATCAACAATGCGCACACGTTCGGGCTGAGCGATCTGCACCAATTACGCGGCCGCGTGGGTCGCTCTAACAAAAGGGCGTTCTGTTACCTGCTGACGCCGCCCGTTACCGACCTGACGCCCGAAGCGCGCCGTCGGCTGCGCGCCATCGAGGAGTTTTCCGATCTCGGCAGCGGGTTCAACATCGCCATGCAGGATTTGGACATACGCGGCGCGGGCAATCTGATGGGCGCCGAGCAAAGCGGTTTCATTGCCGACATCGGTTTCGAAACCTATCACCGCATCCTGAACGAGGCGATGCTGGAATTGAAAGAAGAAGACGAATTCAGGGAAATATTCCGCGAACGCGAACAACAACGGGAAGCCGTTGCACAGGAATCGCCCGTGTTCGTCGCCGAATGCCAGATCGATACCGACCTCGAACTGCTGTTTCCCGAAAGCTACATCGAAAACGTGTCGGAGCGTATTCGTTTGTATCGCGAATTGGACAATATCGATACCGAAGACAAATTGACCGGGTTCGAACGGGAACTGATAGACCGTTTCGGCCCCATTCCCAAGCAAAGCAAGGAATTGATCAACGTGATCCGTTTGCGTTGGACGGCTGCCCGCCTCGGGTTCGAAAAGATCACGCTCCGCAACGATCGCCTGTTGGTTTACTTCGTCGGCAATCCCAAGTCGCGCTATTACGAATCGGACATCTTCAAGAGGATTCTGGGTCACGTACAGCGTAATCCGCGCCTTTTCAAAATGAAGGAAGCGAAAGACAAA
>JAVBRP010000239.1:0-16230 GCA_031547815.1 Bacteroidales bacterium
CCCGAAAGCAACCACGGGTCTCTTCCGTAGCATCCGCAAATCAAAGTGTCTTTGGTTCCGTAGAAGATGGCAGCGCCGCCGGCGTTGTTCATGTTCTTCCCGGCAGGCCAGCCTTTCGGCATTACGGGCTTGATACCGCCGTCGTACCAATAAACTTCCACTTCGGGGAATTTTACTTTCTTGATGTCGGATACAGTACGTGCCGGGAAAGTGTAGCGTACGGATTGTGCGGTAGGAGCGCAATCGGTGAGCAACAGCGTAGAACTTCCCTGTACTTTGGTGGGATATCCTAATTTCAAACCTTTGAAAATGGGATGCATGATGTGGCAAGCCATATCTCCGAGTGCTCCGGTTCCGTAGTTCCACCATCCGCGCCAGTTCCACGGGTGATATATTTCGTGGTAAGGAACCAGTTTTGCGGGGCCGGTGAACAGATCCCAGTTCAGCGTTTCGGGAACCCACATGCCGTTTTTGGGTGTGTTCAAACCTTGCGGCCATATCGGGCGGTCGGTGAACGTATCCACTCTTTTTACTTCGCCTATTTCGCCGTTCCATATCCAGTCGCATACGGTGCTTACGCCTGTGCCCGAACTTCCCTGGTTACCCATTTGCGTGGCCACTTTGTATTTGGCAGCCAGCTTGGTGAGCAAACGCGATTCGTACACGGAGTGGGTCAACGGTTTTTGCACATAAACATGTTTGCCCATCGTGATGGCAGTGGCAGCGATGATAGCATGGGTATGGTCGGCGGTAGCAACGATCACGGCGTCGATGGATTTGCCCATTTCGTCGTACATCTTACGCCAGTCCCAATACTTCTTTGCACCCGGGTTAGCGTCGAATACCGGTTGACTGTATTTCCAGTCCACGTCGCAAAGAGCTACGATGTTTTCGGTAGGTTTTACCGCTTTCAGGTTGGAGTTACCCATCCCGCCGATACCGACTACTGCAATGTTTAACTTGTCGCTGGGCGCTTTATGTCCCAAAACGCTTCCCATGGCATGATTGGGAATGACGGTAAAAGCTGCCGCAGCAGTGGCCGTCGTGCCTAAAAAGGTTCTTCTTGATACTTTGTTTTTCATTTGAACTGTTGTTTTTTTGAACGATCTATTTTTTCACGAATATGTGTCGTGTGGTATAAACCGTCACAAAGGTTGAAAAAAAAACCGGTTAATAAAAGTTATTTTAACAAAATTTAAGGTTTTTTGCTTTTTTCGGCAAACAGGTTTGCCTTAATCCCTCTTACACCGGGTTTTACGACAAACAATCCTCCGCTGTGCGGATATTGCTCCAAGTCGCCCTCCTTCAGCCCCTCCCGTGCCGTGGTGATGAACAGCGTGTCGAGATTCTCTCCGCCGAAAGCGCAGGAAGTAACCTGTTTGGCGGGAACCTCCACTTTGCATAAAAGTTCGCCGGTTTTCGGATTCCATCGGGCAACACAATATCCGCCCCAATGCGCCACCCAAATCATCCCTTCCGAATCGCCGGTCGAACCGTCGGGGCCGCCGAAACCGGCGGGAATCGTCACCGCATCGCGCGGATTCGAGATGTCGCCCGTGCGGTTGTTGTAATCGTAAGCCACAACCTTTCGCGTGCCCGTGTCGATGTAGTACATGGTCTTTTTATCCGTCGACCACGCAATGCCGTTGGAAGTGCCCACATCGCGTTTCATGACGCGGATAGAGTAATCGGCATCCATGCGATAAAGCGCCGCCGACCTTTTCGGGCCTATGGTTCCTACCCAAAAGCGTCCCGCGGGATCGCACTTGCCGTCGTTGAAACGGTTTTTGGTTGTCTCGTTTTCCGGATTCGGCAGAATCAACTCCGTTTTCCTGTCGGAAAAACGGAAGCGATAAATCCCGTCGTGCAGCGCCACCAATGCATTGCCTTTGGTGGTCGGCACCACCGTTCCGACTTTTTGCCCCAGCGGGAAAGTCTCGTTCCGCTTGGTTGCGGGGTCGTACACATGCAAAAGCCCTTGGTTAATGTCCACCCACCAAAGTTTTTTTTCCTTGAAATTCCAGATGGCGCCTTCGCCCAAATCGGATTTCGTGTCGAGCAACAATTCGGCCTTCAGCACGGTTTGCGCCGATGCCGCGTAATACACGCATAAAGCAAATATTCCGATGATGATTTTTTTCATAAAAATATGTCAAACGTAAAAAATGTCGATCTCTTAAAAAACCAAATCGATCTTTCTCAATTCATTTTTGCGAAACACGTACGTAACCCCGTATTCTTTGGCTTTTTCGCGCATCATGTCGTCGGGCAGATCGGAAAAATATTTCTCGACCTCGTTCCAAACGTTCAGAATGATATCGTCGGCCTGCACACGCAACGCCGATACATCATTCAGGATACGCATGTTATTTTTCTGATTGATCTTTTTCGAACGATAACCGTCGATAAATTGCTCGAAACGCACTTTTACCACGGCAATGGTGGGGTTGGCAATCGGCGTCATGCCTTTTTTCAGGCGTTCGGTTTCTCCGGCAATCACCTGCTCGCCCCATTTGATCACTTCCGCTTCGGTATTCATCTCGGGCACACGGTTGTCGAACTCCTCGATGCCGAAGAACGTACGAATGTTGGGATGCAACTCGCCGCGCGCAATGGCCAAATTCATCACCTGAATGAAATGCGATATGTATAATTTCGCTTTCTTGTAATTTCCGGGATATTCTTTGCTTTTGGCTATGGCTGCGGCGTAGGTATTTTTATATAAACGCACGTTCGCGTCGAAAGCGGGAAGAAAAGATTGCACCCGGTTGAACGTGCTTTGTGAAAATGCAAGTTTGAACGGCGGCAATTCTTTCCCTTTCCGGAAAGCCTGATTCAAGGCTTTCAGGCGGGCGACGTCCGTATTGGGGAGTCTTCTGTAAGGCATGGTCATAAATTTTTAACCTGTTGATAACTCTCGAAATTTTCTGCGAATGTATATATTTTTTTAACACCAATAAAGTTATTCGTATTTTTTTCGGGCGTTTTTACCAAACTTTATCCGGTTGAATATTTGTTTTTTATGCAGACGAATTTCGACGTATCGGATATTACAAATAAAAACCCGTTTTGTTCGATATGCAACAAAAATGATTGCCGGGTAGGGCGAAAAATATAAGTTAGTTCTTTTCTTTCGCCACGCTTTCTTCAATTTTGGATGAGATGCGGGAAATGGCTTCGCTCAGTTTTTCTTCGGGCATGATGGTATTGAAACTCTCCCAAAACGTTTCATCGTACACATAATTCGTTTCGGAAAGAACATTTCGCGCCGGTTGGCTTTCCGCGACGGAAAATCGCTTCACGTTGACCGTGTCGATATTGCACGTAACCATTTCGAACCAAGTGTGTACATGAGCGGTCCCCGATAAGATCTTCCTCTTTTTCTTGACCGAAAAAATCAGATCGCCGCGTGTGTGGTTCACGTAATATTTTCCGTTGCGCGGATAGTACGACACCGTATAAACGGCTTCGCGGGGCGTTATTTCCACGCTTTTGCTTTTTTTGACGACCAACATGGAGCGCGCCTGTTTGATATAATCCGGATGAATCCGAAAACGAGCGTGCAACAACGCATAATTGTTCTCGTCAATGTAAAGCTCGCCTTTATACAACGGCCCTTTGATGCCCGGGTTCTGCTCGAAAGCGATCACATGAGCCAATCGATCGCCGGTCACCGCCATGTCTATTTTCGTGTACCGGTACATGTTTTCTTCGCCGAGAACGAGAAAATCCGGGATATTTTTGATGACATCCAACATCAGACAGGCATTGACGCCCGCTTTCATCTTCATGATCACCGTGTCGGTTTCCCGATTGTTGCTGATCGTCCGCATCTTGACCATTTTCACCCGATCTTCGGCCGCACCGTCATAGCCTGTTTTATAAACCCGGAACACGGCTTCGGTGAGATTGGCAAAGCCTCTTTTGCGATCGACGCCTTCGCGGTAAAACGTTGTCAAGTAGTACGGTTTGTCGGAATAATTGTGCGGAATATGATCCAACATGTCCTTAATCAGTTTTTGCGGATTGACCAATCGGACAATCACGGCTTCCAACGGAATGAACCGCGTGTCCAAATACAGATCGGCGTTGTTTTCGGAAAGCAGACGTGCGGGAAAACGTTGCGCTTCGTATCCGATATGTGAAACGTGGATATATGCGTTTTGCAGCGAATCGGGAACTTTGAGCAGAAATTGTCCGTTTTGGTTGGTGATGGTTCCCATGCCCGTTTCGACGACACCGACGGCGCAATACGGGATCGGGTCGCCCGTTTCCCGCTCTCTGACCGTTCCTTCGAGCGTAAAATACGAACCGGCGGGAGAAGGCGCGGGCGTTTCCTTTTCGGCCGGCTTTGTTTCCGCTTTGTACAACAGGATATGATTGCCGATCGTCCTCGTCCGGATATTCTCGGCATCACCGCAAGCAAGGGCAATCGCTTCTTTCAACGTGTAGTCGCCTTCGGAAATCTTCACCTTTCGGTTGCTGTCGATCACTTTGCTGTCGTACATGAACAGATACCCCGATCGCTCGGAAATAAGATTCAGCATTTCGTAAGTAGTCCCTTTCAATTTGGGCAGCGGTATCGTCCGGCTCGGCAAATCGTCGCTTTGTGCCCGCAGCAACGGGCAGACAAGCAACATGCAAAAAAATGAAAACAATCTGCTTTTCATGTTTTTGAGGTATGGCCTCTCTCCCTGCCCCTCTCCACAAGGAGAGGAGGCCCTTGCGCGGTTCACGATTTCGGTGAGAAGCGCTTCTCCCTCTCTTTTGTGGAGAGGGGCAGGGAGAGAGGTTGTAAAGTTACGCGATTTTTGGTTCGGATCGTCGGCATCAGCGACCGATGGTGATGACTTTTCCGTCGTCGGTGTATTTCAAATCCAGACCGACGCACAACAATTCGACCATTTCCGAAGCCGTATTGTTGCTGAAAGTAATGGTCATTTCCCTGCTTTCCAATGTGCTGTCGGCAAACACCACCGGCTTGTCGGATATTTTATTGATCACCCTGACGATGTTGTCCAACCGATCGTCTTTGAATCGCATTTTTTCGGTGTATCGGGCAAATTGTCGTTTGTCGGCCGACAACGATTTTTGCAATCGATCGGCTTGCAGACGTACCGTTTCTCCTTTTTCCACCCGAATCGGTATCCCGTCGGCTTTTAACGTAACCTTCACCGATCCTTGTCGAACCGAAAGCTCGAACGATTCCCTGTCGGCCGATTTAATATCGAACTCCGTTCCCGTTACTTCAACCACAACCGATTCCGTTTCGATCAGAAACGGGCAAGCCTTGTCGCCGTGCACGTCGAACATCGCTTCCCCTTGCAGCGAAACCATCCTTTTGTCGGCGGCAAACCGCTCGGGGCAAGTGAGCGTGGCGCCGCTCGTGAGGTAAACGATGGAGCCGTCGGTTAAAGTGCTGACCAACGTATTGGACATGTCGGCGTTGTGTATGGAAACGAATTGTTCGGTTCCTCTCTTCGAACTCAGGTACAGGCCCGCCGCACCGCCGCAGATACACAACACGACGATGGCCGCCGCACGCCTCATTTTGACGATAAACGGGACGGTCGTCGCTTGCTCGCTTTCGGCGACAAGCAATTGCTCATCGCTCAGCCGCGCGTACAACTTATTCCATGCTTTATCCGTATTGATTGACATTTTTTGATATTTTCTTCGTGATATTTGCCTTCGCGATATTTGCCTTCGGCGATACTTTTTAGTGACGAATGACAAGTGACAGTGCCCGGAACTTTAAACTTTAAACTTCAAACCTGAAACTTTAAACTCGAAACTTCAAACCCGAAACTCTTTTTTCAGCGTTTGGAGCGCTTTGCTCATCTCGGCTTCGATGGTTTTCACCGAAAGCGACATTTCTCGGGCAATTTGCTCGTATTTCTTTCCTTCGAAACGGTTCATGCGAAAAATATGGCGCCGGCGTTGGGGCAATTTTTCGATGGCCGCTTCGAGCCGCTGTTCCAACTCCTTGTATTCCAAAATATCCTGCGGCGTGTCGTACGAACCGCTCTCCGGCGTCTTTTCGGACATCGCCGTTCGATACCGTTCGCGCACGTGCAGGTGTTCGATATATTGAAGCGATTGATTGCGCACGGCTCCGTACAGATACGACTTCACCGACAAAACGATCCGCAAATCGGCGCGATCCTTCCAAAGCGTATAAAAAAGCTGCTGCACGATTTCTTCGGCCGTATCCGAATTGCCGACAATCCCGATCACATACAGGCACAAACGCTCGTAATAGCGCCTGAAAAGCGTTTCGAACGAACGAATGTCGCCCTCCCGCACCTTTGTGTATAACAGAAAATCGTTCAATATTTCGGATTTTGGATTTCAATCTTCAAATTTAATAAGGTTTTTGACAACAAATTGTTTTGATCCGGATTTTACTTTTCGCGAGGTATTTTTGTTCTCCAAAAAAGAGCGGCAACACAACCCGAGTTGATATATTCGTGATGTTTGTTACCGCTCATCCCCCTCATGTATAAACTTTTAAACCAAATTCGCCGGAAACCGGATTATCCTCAATCGGCTTGTTTTTTCTTGAGTTTGGCTACCGCCGATTCCAACGATTCGGTTGGCTCGATGATGTTGTATGCGCCCCAAAAATCGTTATCGAAGAAATCACGGATCTTATCGCTCAACACCTGATTGGGACGGAATGCTTCTTTTCGCGAGAATGCCGTCACATTATCTTCGACCAGATCGGTCACCACCATTTCGCTCACAACCACGTAATTGGTCGAGAATAACTTGCGCTTCCAATCGCACTTGAATTTTATTTCGTTGCGGATATAACTTAAATAACTTCTTCCGTTACGTTCCTGATAAGAAACCACATACGATACTTCATCGGGTTTGAACCGCAAACCGACGGGTTTCTTTTTGAGAATGATTTCGGAAGCCTTGTTGCGGTCGGTCATGTCGAGCCGGAACTCGGCGCGGGTGAAAGCCAAACTTTCCTTGTCGATATAAAACGTTCCGAAATACAACGGATACGGTCTTGTGATCTGCGGTTGGAAAGATACGACATACTGGTCGCGCCCGTTGATCTGCGTAACGTCTTCCATCTTGAAACTGAAGTACGAAAGCGTTTCCTTATCCAACAAAATATCCGGGTTCTTGACAATATCCACAAAAATGGACAAGTTGGGACCGCCCAACAATTTCACGGCCAAAGTATCCGTCGCCTTTTGGCTCAGCAACTTACGGCCTTTCAGGATTTGAACGCGATCTTGTTCCACACTTTCAATGTAAGCGGTCTTGTACATGTCGATCACCGCTTCGGAAATGTTGATATAATTGCGTCTTTTCTGCACGGTTTCCCTGTAAAAACCCGTAAGCGACGTAGGAGCGGGACTGTAATTGTCTTTGATTTTATTCACGGCTTCCTGCATCAGATAGCGCGCGTCCCATCCGCGAATAACCACTGCGTTCAACGGATTGGCGTAGGGCGTAAGCAGGATTTCCGTGTCGACGACATTTTCTCCCTTCACGGGAATGCGAAAGCTGTAATATCCCACATGCGACACTTCCACGAATTGCGCACCGGCCGTTTCGGGTATTTTCAGCGAGAAATTGCCGTCGGTGTTGCTCACCGTGCCGACATTTTTATCGGCAACCGAAATGGTAACGTATTCGAGCGGCTTGCGGGTAACCTTGTCTTTTACGATTCCGCTCACCGTAAAATACCCGTTCTGGGCGATCGCGTTTGTTCCGGCACACAAAAGTCCGATCAACAACAAACTCGCGGTTAATATTTTATGCATTGTTTTCATGACGGTATCTCTTTTAATGAACGATTTCTTCTTTCACGTTTACATACATAAGATCGTTCGGAAAAAAAATACCCTATGAAAATTTACATTTTTTTAGCAGTTATTTTATTGTCGATAAAAAACACGTCGGAGCGAAGTATTTCAACATCGGGGTCTCACTTGCGTTCTCCCAATTCCTCCAAGCATCGCACCAGGCTGTCGCGCCAATGCGGAATTTCTATGCCGTAGGCGGCTTTGATGCGGGCCTTGTTGAGCACGCTGTATGCCGGTCGCTCGGTAGGAGATGGAAAATCTTTGGTTTCGATCGGGTTCACTTTACATTTCAATCCGGCCAGTTGCATGATTTCGTGCGTAAAATCGTACCAGCTGCATACGCCCTCGTCGGAAAAATGGAAGATGCCCCGTTTCAGGTTGTTTTGTTCCCCGGCATCGACCACCGCCATAATCGCTTCGGCCAAATCGGCGGCGTGCGTGGGCGTTCCCACCTGATCGAAGATCACGTTCAGACTCTCGCGTTCCTTTCCCAAGCGAAGCATCGTTTTCACGAAATTGTTGCCGAACGCCGAGTACAGCCACGATGTCCGAATAACCACGGTTTCGGGATTGGTCAATGCCGCTTCTTCTCCGGCAAGTTTGCTGCGTCCGTATGCCGACCGAGGCGATACGTAATGATCTTCTTTATAAGGATGATGCGCGCATCCGTCGAACACGTAATCGGTCGATATATGAATCAACGTTGCCTGCCGATCCCGGCAAGCCTCGGCCAATATTTTTACGGCGACGGCATTGATCTTTGTCGCCGTTATCTCGTCGTCTTCGGCCTTATCCACGGCAGTGTAGGCCGCACAATTAATAACGACTTGTATCTTTTGTTCGGTCACGAATTCTTCCACCGCCCGGCTATCCGTAATGTCCAAATCGGCCACATCCGTAAAGAAAAATCGCCGACTCAGCCCGGTTACCGACAATTTACGAAGTTCGTTGCCCAATTGTCCGTTGGCTCCCGTAACTAAAATATTGCTCATAATTTACGAAGTTTAAAGTGTTTCAACGCATGTAAAGATTACGACGTACGTCTTGATTACGATTCGCCGAAAACGAAATTCGTCACTACCGCATCTACTCCCGGCCATTTTTTATCTCTGTCGGAAATAATGGCCTTGGCGGAATCAACTTTCCAATCGATACCCAATTTCGGATCGTCGAACGCAACGCCGCCTTCCGCCGACGGAGTGTAGAAATTGTCGCACTTGTACAAGATCGTGGTTTGCTCGCTTATCACCGAAAAACCGTGAGCAAAGCCTTGCGGGATGTACAACTGCCGTTTGTTTTCGGCCGAAAGCTCCACTCCGAGCCATTTCCCGAATGCGGGCGAACCTTTCCGAAGATCGACAACCACATCGTATATCGTACCTTCGAGGGCGCGGATCAATTTGGTTTGCGAATACGGATTCAATTGAAAATGCAAGCCGCGAATGACGCCGTATTTGGAAAAAGATTGATTGTCCTGCCTGAATTCGATCGTGATTCCGGCATCGGCCATCATTTTTTGGTTATAACTTTCGAAAAAATATCCGCGCGCGTCGCCGAAAACTTTCGGTTCGATGATCATCAGCCCGGGTAACTCTGTTTGAATAATGTTCATGGTTTATTTTGATCGGCAAATATAAGCAAACAATCGATAATTATGATAATGTTAATCGGGGTACTGTATCTGTTCCGTGGATTGAAATCCACGGTTATCGTATGTCGTCCCTCAGGAACTTATCTTCTTAATGAATCAGCGACCGCAAATATTCGCCGTATTGGTTGTTCTTGTATTGATCGGCCAGGCACGTAAGTTGCGCCTTGTCGATAAACCCGCGACGATAGGCTATTTCTTCGATGCACGACACTTTCAAGCCTTGCCGGTGCTCGATGGTGGCGATATAATTCGACGCCTGCAACAAGCTGTCGTGCGTTCCGGTATCCAACCAAGCGAACCCGCGGCCGAGAAGCTGAACTTTCAATCGGTCTTCCTGCAAGTACAGCCTGTTGAGGTCGGTGATTTCCAATTCGCCGCGCGCCGACGGTTTCAGCGATTTTGCCTTGGACACCACGTCGTTCGAGTAGAAATATAAACCCGTAACGGCATAATTCGACTTGGGTTTGGCGGGTTTTTCTTCGAGGCTCAATACCCGTCCTTTGGCGTCGAATTCGGCCACTCCGTAACGTTCGGGGTCTTTTACCCAGTAGCCGAACACCACGGCGCCGTCATCCAACTTGGCCGTTTCGAGCAGCATCCTTCCGAAGCTGTATCCGTAGAAAATGTTGTCGCCCAGCACCAAACACACATTGTCGCTGCCCACGAACTCGTCGCCCAAGATAAACGCTTGCGCCAACCCGTCGGGCGAAGGCTGTATCTTGTAAGCCAGCTTCAAACCCAACTGCGAGCCGTCGCCCAGCAGGTCTTCATACAAATGGATGTCTTTGGGTGTGGAAATGATCAATATTTCGCGAATCCCCGCCAACATCAATACCGACAACGGATAATAAATCATCGGTTTGTCGTACACCGGGATGATCTGTTTCGAAATACTTTTTGTAATCGGGTACAACCGTGTACCCGAACCGCCTGCCAAAATAATGCCTTTCACGATTTTTGATTTTTATATTTTTGATTCTGTTTTAATTACACCTTCCCACTTTATGTCAAATAAATTCTCGCTTTTCAATTCAAGATCGCATTTATTGTCTCTTTTTGAATAAGATAAGGATATTTTAGTGGTTGACGGGGATAATACATCTATAATATCACTCGCCGATATATTCGATTGAATCGTATGTCCCGCAACATTTACATCGATGGTTGTAAGGAAATATTCGCTTGTTGCCGGTTCGCTATTTTTAGCAACAATCATCACACTTACCTTATTTTTGTTGTCTTTTGATGAGAAATCGAATTTGTACGAATATCTTTTTGAGATACCTTCCGCTGTAATAGGACTTTCCGAAATCACCAAGGCGGCATCATCCA
The DNA here is from genome assembly GCA_031547815.1 of Bacteroidales bacterium. GTDB lineage: Bacteria > Bacteroidota > Bacteroidia > Bacteroidales > UBA4181 > JAIRLS01. The sequence continues at coordinate 10,813 of JAVBRP010000239.1, forward strand.
ATTGATAGGTATCTCCATTATATGTGATGGTTCCTTTGCCGGAACCGGCATCATTTCCGTTTTTACTGCACCCGATAAAAAGAATGGCACAGATAGCCGATATTGTATAAATCTTTTTCATAAATACATGAATAAATGCTTTCAATCATCGTAAACGATACATAATATCAACGCTGCAATATCCGAAAAACGGTATAAATTAATTAATTACAATTTCAATTTATTTTTGAAATACGCAATTGTTCTCCCCAAGCCGTCTTCTAACGGAACCACCGGTTTCCATCCGAGTTTTTCTTTCGCCAAATCGATATTGGGTTGGCGTTGAATAGGATCGTCCTGCGGCAACGGGAGATATACCAATTTCGATTTCGATCCCGTTTGGCGGATCACCATTTCGGCCAATTGTTTGATGGTGAATTCGCCCGGATTCCCTACGTTGACCGGCCCGACAAAATCGTCGGCCGTTTCCATCAGGCGGATCATACCTTCCACCAGATCGTCCACATACTGAAAGCTGCGGGTTTGCGAGCCGTCGCCGTATATGGTGATGTCTTGATTTTGCAACGCCTGTACGATAAAGTTGGAAACCACGCGCCCGTCGTTGGGATGCATCTTGGGGCCGTAGGTATTGAATATCCGGATGATCTTGATGCGAACGTTGTTTTGTTGGTGATAGTTCATGAACAACGATTCGGCGCAACGCTTGCCCTCATCGTAGCACGAACGAATGCCGATCGGGTTTACGTGTCCCCAGTAACTTTCGGGCTGCGGATGAATCTGCGGGTCGCCGTACACTTCGCTGGTGGAGGCTTGCAGCACTTTAGCGCGCGTCCGTTTGGCCAATCCCAACATGTTGATGGCGCCCATTACCGATGTTTTGATGGTTTTGATGCCGTTGTACTGGTAGTGAACAGGCGATGCGGGGCAAGCCAGATTGTAGATTTCGTTCACTTCGGCAAAAAACGGTGTCACCACGTCGTGGCGAACCAGCTCGAAATACGGATTACCGATCAGATGAACGATATTTTCTTTCGACCCCGTAAAAAAATTATCCAAACAAATTACTTCATTTCCCTCATTCAACAGTCTTTCGCAGAGATGCGAACCGATGAAACCCGCGCCTCCGGTAATCAATATTTTCTTCATTTCAATATAAATACAAAGTTAAAACACAAGTCGCCGGCAGTTGCCGCACGACAATAAGTATACGGAATCGATCGCGAATTGTTGCTTTTTGACCGGTTATTTTGTCGAAGGCGTCGGTTTTCACATCAAATAATTTGAAAAAAGCGCTTTGCGGAAGAGCATGCGGAAATAACTCGGAACTTCCGCGCGCTTGCGGATACAGGTTCCGACTTGGATTTTCGTATCGTCAAAACCCGTTGATCGCCTGCCGAATCTTTACCAATCGGCGCAATAAGCCTTCCAACCGATCGAGCGGCAACATGTTGGCCCCGTCCGACTTGGCGCCGGCGGGATCGGGATGCGTTTCGAGAAAAATGCCGTCGACGCCTACAGCTATTCCCGCGCGGGCAATGGTTTCGATCATCTCGGGAAGTCCGCCCGTAACGCCTTCGACGGTGTTGGGCTGTTGCAGCGAGTGCGTAATGTCCAGCACCACAGGGCTACCGATTTCCTGCATTCGCTTAATGCCGCGATAGTCGACAACCAAATCGTAATACCCGAACATGCTTCCGCGATCGGTCAGCATCACGCGGTCGTTGCCCGATTGGCGCACCTTGTCGGCGGCAAACCGCATGGCCTCGGGCGCCACGAATTGCCCTTTCTTGATATTGATCATTTTACCCGTCTTTGCGGCCGCCACCAGCAAATCGGTTTGACGGCACAGAAATGCGGGTATTTGCAGAATGTCGACATATTCGGCGGCCAAAGCGGCGTCGGCTTCGGTATGGATGTCGGTGACCACGGGCACGTGCAGATTCTCGCGGATGTCGGCCAAAATCTGCAAAGCAATACGGTCGCCGATTCCCGTAAAGGAATCGATCCGCGAACGATTGGCTTTTTTGAACGAGCCTTTGAACACGAACGGTATTTGCAACCGATCGGTGATGTCTTTGATATGACGCGCAATATCGAAACATATTCCTTCTCCTTCGACGACGCAGGGGCCTGCCAGCAGGAAAAAGTTATTGCACGTGGTGTGGCTGATGTGGGGGAGTGTGCGGATCATTTTTGATTTTTGATATTTGATTTTTGATTGCCGGAACGCGGATGACGCAGATGGAACGGATTTTCACGGATTTTTTTAGAATCCGAAACTTGCCTCGGATATCAGCCGTTCTTTTTTAGAATCTTGGCAATTTCTTCTTCCAACTTTCCTTTGGATTGCAACTTGATGTATTTTTCTATGTTCTTATCTTTGGGTAAAATGCTTTTGTTCTTTTGATAAATATCGATTGCATTTTCTATGCCGGCAAGGTTGCCTTTCAGCTTGTCGGTATAGTTCTTGGTTTCGAGCGAATATTTGGTCCAGCCGCACAAAAAGCCCATCAACAGATCGGGACTCGATATGAATGTAACAACATCTTGTCTGACTTCAAGTTTAACGTTGGGACTTCCCATCATCCATTTCATCAGAAAAGCGTTGACTTCCTTTCTTTTGTCCGTTTCTTTATTGACCGGCGTTCCCGAAAGCCATTTAATGCCGTTGAGTACATCCTGTTCGTACGGGGCGTAATCTTCAACTTTCACCAACGTATAATTTTGCGGTACTTGAAATTCCTGCCCGAAAAGGCACATTCCTTGAAAAAGAACGATGCCGGCTAACAATAACTTTTTCATTTTTTTGCATTTATGGATTGTATTATCGGAAATATCAATATTTGTTGTTATCATCTTTCCATATTTTATTTAAAATGGAAAGGTCTGAATCTTCATTGAATTGAGCAATTTGCGGTCTTACTTGACAGATAAATTTGCGTTCGCGCATAAAATATTTCTGCTCGGATGATAATTTGGCAAATCGAGCTTGAAAAAGACATGCACCTACGGTAAGATTTATTGGATTCTTATTCGTATTGGTCAATTCCAATGATATACATCCGCAATATCCGGGTTGCAATACCGAAGAGATGGTTAATCCCAACCTTGAATAAGAACTTCTCATATTGAGAACTGCAAAAACATTGTCAGGCAGCTTAACATATTCAAGACTTGATGCTAAGACTGTTTGATTGGGATGGAGAAGAAATGTTTCACCCAATTTTCTTCTCGTTTCTTGGAAGAACTTATCGACATGTCCTGCTGATGCTTCATTTAATGAAGCGTTAATAAATGCCTCCCGCCCTTGAATGGAAACCAAAAAATCGCATCCTAACCTGAAGTCTATCGAAATCTCGTTAATTTGACTGCTCGGATCGATCAATGGTCGGATCACAAGCTTCTTTTCTTCAATCAATGGTAATATTTCCGATTTAGTCAGATACATGTTTTCTCCAATTTTTCATCACAATAAAATTACTTATCGATTTCTCGATAAGATTATTGATAATACGATATATCCGTCCCGGTTTAAGGTTTGTCATCGCATTTCCGGCTGCTAACTCGTTTGTCTTGTGAAGCCAAATATCCCACCCGAGTTTGAATAAAGATGATAATTCTTCTTGTTTGGATATTTCGCATGGAATCAAACTTAGAATATCATTTTCCGAAAGTTCGATATATCTTTTCTTAAGTTCTCGATCAGTGATTATTTTTACGGCGTTGCAAAATTCTTTTACGACGTAACTGTACCGATCTTGATGTCCCAAAAATTCATCCATCATCCGAATCCTTAAATCGGTTGACGGATGAGTTGATGTGATTTGAGAGGTGGAAGCGATATAGGAAAGATAATGATATGCAGCCTTTTCCACATACTGACATGCAAATAAATCACTCAAATACTCACTTATATGATTGGACAACACGTGTTGATATTGCGTATCGCTCGAACGAACCGAATCCATAAACGGGAAATAAGCCAATATTTCATCATTGAAACGATTTGCATGATAATTATTCCAAATAACCCAAGCTATTCGGTCGGAGATACTTAAGGTGACATCTACAAAATGTCCCAATTCATGATATAAAACCGTATTTGTTAAATAATCTCTTGATAAATGTTTCGGGAGATTAATTTGTATTAACTTTTTATTGAATGTGATGCCAAATCTGCTTTCTATGATTGAATAAGCTGTTGTCGAAACCAAAAAAGGATTGAAACTGTATTGACCATAAGATGTTACAATTATATATTGAGCAAAATTATCGACCCATTCGTTTAACGAAACTTTTAAGCATTCGATTATTTCAAAAGGAACAGCATTATTAAATGTACTGTTATCCAGAAATTCTAAATTTAAAATAAAAAAGTCGATGATATTTTTTATTTCATTTTGAGCAGCATCATCTAATAAAACAAAATCGGTTTCTTTCAGTTTATCAAATAGTAACGATAAATTATTGTGATATTCTTGTTTGGCGGAATCCGAATATTGATTGTGTTTGGATTTTCCCCAAGCATTAACTAATTGCGAAAAATGAAGATGTAATAATTGAGCATTCATTTAACTCAAACTAAACAAAGATTTCTCTGCTTTTCAAAGATTAACAATAATTTTTTGTAGTCGTTATTGGAAAGATTTGATATGTCGACGTTATTCAAAAAATCTTTTCCGGTTTCAGCCAAAAATAGAATAACAGGGTATTCTTTTCGATCTATCTCATAGATGCTTTTTTCATTATTAATTAATGATTTAGCTTCCGAGACAACAGCGTCTATTTCTTTCTTATAACTGTTGTTCCCTTTCAATGTGCATTCGATAAATAACTTGAATACAGAAAACAAGTGCTCTTCAATGGAGTAAGAATAGAACATAACTTTATTGATAAAACATAAAGAATAAAAAATAAACTTCGGACAAATATAATGAAAACTTGAAACCTTAAACCTTGAATTTAAAACTTTTATTGGTTTTCGCCGATTATTCGATAAAACTCTTCTTCCGAAATGATCTTCACACCGAGCGCTTCGGCTTTTTTGATCTTATCGGGGCCGGGTTTTTCGCCGGCAAGCACGTAATCGGTTTTGGACGAAACGGAACTCGAATTTTTGCCTCCGTGCTCTTCCACCATTTTCTTGACATCGTCGCGCGGAATGGTGAAAACGCCGCTTACCACGATGCTCTTGCCTTTCAGCGTCTCCGATTTCACTTGATGCGCGCTTTCGTCGGCAGTAAATTGCAAACCCGCTTGTTTCAACCGTTCCACGATCGCCCGATTTTCGGCGCGACCGAAAAAGTCTACCACGCTTGCGGCGATGCGGTCGCCGATTTCGTCCACGGCAACCAGCTCTTCGAACTTGGCTTGAGACAGCGCATCGATATTTTTAAAGCTGCGCGCCAGCTTTTTGGC
>JAVBRP010000096.1:0-8226 GCA_031547815.1 Bacteroidales bacterium
TGTCCCGAGCCGTACCATCCGCGATTGACGGCCAACAACGATCCGTCGGGGCCTTTGATGGTAATGTTGTCGTACAGGCATCCCGTGGCCCACCTTTGATGCGGCTCGCTGGATGCAAAGGTCATGTCGCCGAGGCCGTCGACAAAAGCATTGGGGCCGGCAACCGATGCGCCCTGCACAAATTCGTGTCGATGATAGTTGGCATAGCAGCGTTCGAACAGGTTCATTTGTCCCGAAAGGGAATATGCGTAACGACGCCCTCCGGTGATGATCGATACGGGATTGGTTGCCGAAAGATCTTGCCCGGTGAAGAATTTTGCGGAATGCGCCGTCGACACGCAACAATCGAAATACTCCACGTTCACCTTCTTCACCCATGTATTTTCCGCAGCGCGAACCGAAACAAACGTATTGGCGTGATTTTCGTCGCAGCAGTATAACCCGATATGTTTGTCTTCCTGCTTGACAGTCTCGTCATATACGGTCAAGCCGTAGATGTGTTCCACGCCGCATTGTTCGATACGTTCCGGAAACTCATATTTGAAAATAACGCCTCCTCCGTATTCTTTCTGTAACGCATTGGTCAGCGGAATATCCAACGTAATGGCGTCGCCTTTTACGGAAACCACGGTGCGTTCGAAATTCAAATCTTTCGATCCCGGCTTCCATTGCACGGTTCCGTTCATATTTGCATTCCCTTTCGATTCGCGGAGGCGGCGGAAAGAGTCGTAGGTTGTTTCTCCCGGAAGCGGACGCGGCGGGAGCGAGTCCATATCGATGGCGCGAATCCATTCGGCCGTGCTCGGACGGCGCACCACCACTTTATCGCCCGCCTTGAAATACGAAGAAGCCTTGGCCGCATGCACGATCCGCGTTCCCGAAGGAACATAATTGTCGGTGATTTGCCGTTCCGAACCGGAAACCGGACGCAACCGGGCATTGACGCCTATTTCGATCACGCTGTATTTTCGCGGCGAAGTTGCCAGCAATACCGTTCCTTTAAATTTATCGTTCCCCTCGCCCCGCAGAACGATTCCGCTTGCCGTTATTCGTATCGGCGCAGCGATGCGGTACATTCCCTTTTTCAAAAGAATGGCGCCGCGGAAACCGTTTTTGTCCGCCGACAGTTTTGCTAAAGAATCAATGACGGCTTGGATACGCGGCGTGTCGTCCGATCGCCCGGCGCAGGCAACGGTTGCAACAACGGGAAGTTCGGGAAGTTCGACCCCGCCGCCCATGTAGCCGCACCACGAAAAATCGGGAAGAATGTCGCCTTTGTCGGTATACGGCCGATATTCCAACTTCCCGTCCTTGCCGGGATAAACTAACCTGCTGTAAACGCCCGTTTGCGCTTGAATCGAGCACATAAATATCCCCGATACCATTAATGTAAATAAAGATTGCTTCATTTTGCAACATATTTTAAAAAGTGTCGAGCGAAATAACAACTTCTTTCAAAAATTCAATATCACATACGTTCCAAATGCATGCAATTTTGTTCCGGATATGATGTCGGGCCGGAATCAATTGTACTCGTGCAATGTTTCGATCAATCTTTTGCGCGAAAAGAATATTCTGCTTTTCACCGTACCTATTTTCAGGCCCAACACTTCGGCAATTTCCTTATATTTATATCCTTGCGTGTACATTTTGAAAGGAATCCTGAGTCCGCTTTCCAAACGGTCGATAGCTTTGACGATTTCTTTTTCTTGACATATCGAATCCGGTTCGACATTGAATATATCTTTGCTGTGACTGAGAAAAACCAATTCTTTGGTGTGATCGATAATGGTGCTTTGTCGCGATTCTTTGCGATAATTATTGATAAACGTATTTTTCATGATGGTATAAGTCCATGCCCTTAAACAGGAGAAATTTTCGAATTGTTCGCGATATTTCAACGCTCGCAGAAAAGTGTCCTGCAATAGGTCTTTGGCATTTTCTCGGTTGGCGGTTAACCCGGATGCATAGCGGGTCAACGCTCCTTCGAGACTGACTAATTGGTTGTTAAATTCCGAGAGTGTCATGGCGGGTATCGGTTTAATTTGAAAATATTGAACCTGTCGATTAGATACAACAGCATATCGTGCGTGTATTTTTTCATAAAAAATGACGTTCCGAATATAATAAAATTATAAATATAGTTTTAGAAATCCGGTATAATTTTTTTCGAAACAATCATCAACCGATCGCATGCATTCGTGACATTTCGACTTTATACGCACGATAATGTTTGCTGAATCGTTAAAATTCACTTATTTTTGCGAGAATAATTATCACATACCCTATATGGAAAATATCGATTGGAAAAATTTGCCGTTCGGTTACATGAAAACCGATTATAATGTTCGTTGTTATTACAAAAACGGAAAATGGGGCGAATTGGAAATATCTTCGTCCGAGCATATCATGTTGCATATAGCGGCGACTTCGCTGCACTACGGACAGGAGATTTTTGAAGGGTTGAAAGCATATCGCGGAAAAGACGGAAAAATACGTTTGTTTCGCTGTCGCGACAACGCACGTCGGTTTTCAAATTCGGGAACTTATATACAAATGGTTGCCCCGCCGATCGATTTGTTTGTCGAAGCAGTAAAAAAAGCGGTAAAACTTAACGAACACTTTGTTCCGCCTTACGAGTCGGGAGCAACCTTATACGTACGCCCGCTTCTGATCGGTTCCGGCGCCGAAGTCGGCGTTAAGCCCTCCAAAGAATATTTGTTTGTTGTATTTGTCACGCCGGTAGGGCCTTATTTCAAAACAGGTTTCAAACCCGTTGATGTGATGATCACGCGCGGAAGCGATCGTGCAGCCCCGCTCGGAACCGGGCACATCAAATGCGGAGGCAATTATGCCGCAAGCCTGCCTGCCGCCGTTGAGGCGCAACAATTGGGCTATGCCACCTGCCTTTATTTGGACGCCAAAGAAAAGAAATATATCGACGAATGCGGGCCTGCCAACTTCTTCGGTATCAAGAACAATACTTACGTTACACCCGAATCGCACAGCATATTGCCGTCCATCACCAACAAAAGTTTGATGACATTGGCCGAAGACATGGGCATGAAAGTCGAACGCCGCCCCATAGAAGTCGAAGAGCTGGAAACTTTCGAAGAAACGGGCGAATGCGGTACGGCTGCGGTAATCACTCCGGTAGGGAAAATATTCGATCCGCAAACCAACAAAGTATACGATTACGGCAGCGAAGCAGGTCCCGTGAGCGTAAAGTTATACAATCAATTGCGGGCGATACAATACGGCGACGCTCCCGACAGGCACAATTGGATAGAGTTTGTCGACTGATAAGGGCGAAGAATAAAACAAAGAAATTGGTGCGTTTCGGACGATACATTTTCAAAAATTGATCGTAAAAAGTTCAGCTCGTAAACTCCGAAACCTATTTTCACCGGTTACAATGTTGTATTGTCGATATTGTTGCGGAGCAGCGAAAACCGCGATGAAAACGGTTGCCGACGCGAACATCGGATAACGGGTATCTGTCGGGTTTTGAAACCGATAGGCCAACAAAAGTCCTTGTCGGATTTTTGTCATCTGATAAACATCAAACACAGAAACAGGAAGATCATGAAAAAAATATTCATATTGTTTGCCGTAAGTTGTTTTTTCGCGGCATGCCTGCCGGATGAAAATTTACCTGAAGAAGAATTTTACCCCGAAGAAGAGGAGCCTGCGGTAAACCTCAAATTGTCGGTCGACGAAGGGCCGATATATACGGAAAGCGTGGATTTCGAATTCGAGATTCTTGAAGGGAACGGCGGATACACGGCCGGTGCGTCGGGCGAGGAGGATAAGGATGCCGCAGTAACGATAAACGGGAACAAAGTGACGGTGAATCTGCTCCGGCATTCGGCTTTTATTACTATTACCGACCAAAAACGGCAAAGCGCCCGGGTTGAAATATACTCGACGGCAGAATCGTTGATCTCACATTCATACAACTTGTTTATGGATAACGGCAGTACCGATATATTGAAAAGGATCACATTCGGCGCGGGCGGATACAGCATAAAGAAGAAAAAAGGCGATTCGGCCGAAGCGGAAATGCTCGAAAATGACGATATAAAAGTTACGGCGCTGAAACCGGGTACAACCTATTACAAGATAATCGACAGAAGAGGTACGACGGCGCCTCTCCGTATTTCGGTATCCGCATCGTATGTCATGACCAATAACCGCATGACGATAGCCGCGGTAAACGAACAAACGGCTTTCGTCACACTGAAATGGGGAGAAGGAGATTGGACACTCGCGGAAGAACCGTCATCGCCCTGCATTGAAAAGGTATGGTTGATGAAAAAGGCGGATTCGGAAGGGAAATACGATGTTTTGCAAATAGATACATCGGAAAATGCCAAGGGAACGGCGATGATTCAACTGAAAGACAAAGCCGGGCGTTTTGCCTTTGTGACCGTGAATGTGCGGTAAGGAGAATATCGGAGTTTTATTTCTCGGGAAACCGCGAAAAAATACAAACACATAAAACTTTGCCGTGCACGGAGTAAATGTACGTCAATTTGATTTTTTTGAACGAATGAGTTATCTTTGTATTCAGATATAATAGTATCCGAATAAGAAGTTTTTCAAAACAATCAAATACAATTGTATGCCTTTGCTTTATAATTTTGATATAGAAAGACCGGAAGAACTTTTGGCGATTCTCTCTCAGAATGTGAAGAAACGCAGGCTCGAGAAAGGGCTTTCCCGGAAAGCGCTCACCGAGCTTAGCGGCGTCCCGACTCCTACTATTGCGAAGTTTGAGCAAAAGCATGTCATTTCACTGGCGTCGTACGTGGCATTGGCAAAAGCCTTGGGCTATTCCAAAGCCGTGAAGGAACTTTTATCCGAACCGCTGTTTGACACGATGGAAGAGTTGGAAATGATCCATAAGAATAAAAACAGGAAAAAGGGACGCAATGAAATCGGTAAATAAACTGAAAGTAACCTGTAACAACCGAAGCGTCGGAACGCTCGTTATGACACCCGACAACCGCTTGTGCGCATTCCGATACGATAAAGAGTGGTTGGCGGCCGGATTCTCTGTTTCTCCGCTCGATCTGCCTTTAAAGCCGGATTTGTTCATTGCCAAGCCGGAGCCGTTTTGGGGGAATTTCGGCATTTTTGAAGACAGCCTCCCCGACGGATACGGACGTTATTTACTCCGGCGATTGCTGAAAAAACAAGGCGTAGATGACAGCGAACTGACCCCCTTGCAACGATTAAGCATTGTCGGAACATCGGGGATGGGGGCTCTTTGCTACATTCCGGAATCATATATCGGCGAAGAAAAATCTCTTCCGAAATTGGATGACCTTCAGCAAATGGCATTGGATGTTCTGTCCGAGAAGTCCGACGGAGATGAAGGGGTGCTTTACTTTAACAGCGGGAATTCAGGCGGTTGTCGTCCAAAATGTTTACTCCAAGATGCAGAAGGGTCCTGGTTGGTAAAGTTCAGACACACATACGACCCGAAAGACATGGGGCTGATGGAATACCGCTATAATGAGATAGCCCGTAAATGCGACATTACCGTGTCCGACTTCAAACTGATGGACGGAAAGTATTTTGCAGCGAAACGCTTTGATATTATAAACGGCGTCAGAGTTCATATAGCCACTGCGGGTGCGCTTCTCAATGAATCTATCATGCAACCCAAATTGGAATACAAAACATTACTTCATCTGACCGGTTACCTCACGCAAGACCCCAAACAGGTAGATGAGATGTTCCGGCGGATGGTTTTCAATGTATTAACGGAAAACAAGGATGATCATGCCAAAAATTTCAGTTTCATTTGCAATGAGGGAAGCTGGTCTTTAGCCCCGGCTTACGACTTGACCCGATGCAGTAACGGATATAACGGAGAACACGCTACCTCTGTCAATAATCACGGAAATCCGACAATCGAAGATATGCTTGTCGTTGGGGAAAGCATCCGCATTCCGCAGAAAAAAGGAAGAGATATGATTTTGCTTGTCGCAGAAAGGTGCTCCGAAATATTATCCGAGAATTATATCCCGGCACTGAATAGGATGTGAATTTGTTATTCTTCGCGCTGTCAAGTTTTGCGTATTCTACTCCGACATTTGCCGAACCGCCCCCGCTACCGCATTGGCTACCAGTCCGCGCAGACGAACCGTGTTTCCCGTTTCGAGATGCACGCTGTTGGTGAGCAGAATGACGGCCGTTTGCGTTTCGGGATCGATTACCAGCGATGTTCCTGTAAATCCGGTATGTTCGTATGTATTGCCGGCGAACAGGTCGCCTTTGTTGGACGAATACGCAGAAATTGCGTCCCAACCCGGCGTGCGGCCGAATTCTTCGTATCCCGCCGGAACGGTGCGCATGGCTTTCACCGCAAGCGGACTTAAAATGCGGACGCCGTTCAGTTCGCCGTCGTTCAACAGCATGGCGGCAAACACGGCAAGGTCTTCGGCATCCGAAAAAACGCCGGCATTGCCCGACACGCCGCCGTTCATCACCCGCGCCAACGGGTCGTGCACCGTGCCTGTAGGCGTTTTGTCCGGCTCGGTGGGCGCCGCCCGATCCAAAGTTTCCCCGACGGGATTGTAATCGGTATGCTTCATCCCCAAAGGCCCGAAAATATTTTCGCGCGCAAACGCTTGCAGGCTTTTTCCCGAAACGATTTCGACAATGCGCTGCAAGGTAATGAAATTCAAACAACTGTATCGAAATTGCGTCTTCGGGGCCGACAGTCGCTTTACATTCGAAATATGTTCGATCATGCCGTCGGGATTCGGCGTAACGTATTGTTTTTGCAACTCTTCGACCGATGCGTACGAGGGCAACCCGGAGGTGTGCGTCAACAGATGGATTACCTTGATCTCCGTTTTTCGCCCCGTGACGCTATCCGTCCAACCTTGAAAGCCCGGAACGAACAGCGACACGTTATCGGACAACCGCAAAAGCCCGCGCTCGATCAGTATCATTGCCGACACGGCGGTAGATATCGGTTTGCTCACCGAAGCCAAGTCGAAAACGGTGTTTTCGGTCATCGGCACGGGTTGCGGATGCGTCTGCTTGTTGCCGTAGGCTTTCAGGTAAACCAATTTGCCGAAACGCACTACGGCCAGCACAGCGCCGGGTGTTTCTCCGGCTTCGATCGACCGCATGATCGCGCTGTCGGCATAAGCCAATCCGCGCGAATCCATGCCTGCCGATTCGGGCGTCGCTCGCGGAAGCGGTTGCGCTTCGGCAAACGAAAATATCCGGACAAGCAAAACCGAGATAAAAAGAATCTTCTTCATGATGATTGCGATTGTTTTTTGGTCAAACACAAAAGCCCGATGAAAGTAAACAGTGCGTTGAATATCAGCAACTCGTAACTGAACGCATAGCCGTTGAACCATTTTTCGGAATTCTTTTGCAGGACGAAGCATAAAACGGGAGCAAGCACGGCAACCAACGGTATGTATTTGTCTTTCACCTTGTTTTTGGTGAAGATGCCGAAAGTGAACATCCCGAGAATAGGCCCGTAAGTGTAACTTGCCAACGTGTAGACGGCATCCACCACGTTGGTATTGTTCAGTATGTTGAACAACAAAATCACCAAACCCATCACGCAAGCCATCCCCACATGCACCCGTTTCCGGATGCGCGATACTTCCGCATCGGTTTTCTTTTTGGGGCTTTCCAGCACGTCGACCGTGAAAGAAGTGGTGAGCGAGGTAAGCGCCGAACCCGCAGCCGAATACGCGGCCGAAATCAATCCGATGACAAACAGCACGCCCACAACGGCGGGGAAAAATCCGCCCGTGGCGATCAAAGGAAAAAGTTGATCGGTCTTCGCCGGAACTTCGATTCCGGTACGACCGGCAAAAAGGAACAACAACACGCCCAGCATCAGGAAACCGGTAATGACGAAAAATTGCAGAATCCCGCTCGTGATCATGTTCTTCTGCGAATCCTTGAAATTTTTGCAACTCAGGTTTCGCTGCATCATGTCCTGATCAAGCCCCGTCATGGCGATCACGGTGAACACTCCGGCCAAAAATTGTTTGAAAAAGTAACGCTTGTCTTTGATGTCGTCGAAGAAAAACATTTTGGAATAATCGCTTTCGCGGATGGCCGCCACCGTTCCCGAAAAGCTGAATCCCAGATCGGAAGCGATGTAATAAATGCACAGCGCCACCGATATGATGAGGCAAAAAGTTTTCAGCGTGTCCGTCCAAATCAACGATTTCACGC